>NZ_AUTQ01000051.1 GCF_000498095.1 Pseudoalteromonas sp. TB64 | reverse complement strand
ACGGTGAAGCCGTTGAAGTAGCGGGTGTTCAGAACAAAATATCTTTCCAAATAAGTGGTTAACTTGAGCGATTAATTAATCCGGTGATTAAATGGACACAAAAGTGAGACTATTATGAAACTAGTTATCAAACCAATTATAAAACGACTGCCAGCAACATTTTTAAAAGTGACTTTATTTTGTACGGTTTCTATTAGTGCAAGCATAGTTGCGCCCAGTGCGCTGAATGTTTTACCTGGTGTTGCTATTGCAGACGTACATGCAGCGCAAGTGCAAAAAACTAAACGAGTACCAGCGCTGCGTGAAAAAGTATACAGCCAGTTAGCACGGGCACAAAAACTGGCTGATGATGGCGATGTTAAAGCCGGACTTGAGGCGCTTGACAGTATTAACGAGCGCTCATCGAGCATGAACTCGTACGAAATTGCGATGATGCACAATTTTTACGGTTTTATTTACTACAACGAAAACGACTTACCAAAAGCGATAGCCTCGTTTGAAAAGGTCGTTGCAGAGGAAGCCATTCCTGAGTCACTTCGTTTAAGTACTACGTTTAGCTTGGCGCAGCTTGCAATGGCTAATAGTGATTACAAAAAGGTAATTGCATTTTTAGATGACTGGGACAGTATTAACACTAAACCTAAAACAGAAGGCTATTACTTGTTAAGGGCTCAAACATACTATCAGTTAAAGGATTATAAAAAAGGGCTTGAGTACATATCTCAAGTTATTGCTTTAAGTGACAGCGAAGGTAAAGCCCCTAAAGAAAACTGGTTAGTGCTGCAGCGTGCAATGTATTACTCGCTTAATCAAACTGACAAAGTAGTTGATGTACTTGAGCGCATGGTAAAGCTTTATAACAAACCTGAGTACTGGGTACAGTTATCGGGTATGTATGGCGAAACTGGGCAGGAAAAAAAGCAGCTAGCTGTTATTGAAGCGGCTTACCAGCAAGGTTTTTTAACCACTAAATCTGATTTACGCCAATTAGCTCAAGTGTATTTATATAACGGTTTGGCATTTAAAGCCGCACAGGTTATGAGCGATACGATTAAAAAAGGGATTGCAGAGCAAAACGCTAAAAACTACGCCTTTGTAGCTGAGGCGATGATCCAAGCAAAAGAAGATGAAAAATCAATAGAATACTTTGTAAAAGCTGCCGATTTATCACCTAGTGGTAAGTACGACCAACGCTTAGCCGAGGTGTATGTTAATACTGAGCAGTATGAAGAAGCGGCCGACGCAGCGCGTAAAGCACTTGATAAAGGCTCACTTGATTTTGAATCAAATGCGTTTGTAGCACTGGGCATGGCGCAGTACAACTTACAAAATTTTGATGCCTCAATTTTAGCGTTTGAACAAGCCGAAAAACATAAAAAATCACAGCGTTTAGCGCAGCAATGGATTAAGTATGTAAAGCGTGAAAAAGTACATGCAGAAACACTCAAAACAGCACTACTTTAATCGTTAATTAGCACGGTTACTTTTAATAAAAACGATACGTGTAAACCTATTTTATAATCGCACTACACAAACCGCCTTAAATTTATTTTTGGCGGTTTTTTTGTTGCTATAAAAAGTAACCAATTGATTTCATGAAAGTTAACATTGTCATCTTAAGGTTATTAAACTGTAACTACTTTGTCATATCACTACAGTATCTTACCTGCATTCGATAACTTAAGTCACCTTAATGCATGAGTATCGTGCTTTAAAGTGACTTAAGTTTTTACTTAATACGCTAACAAAATAATTAAATACTTTAACGGAGTGAACAATGAAATTATCTGATTTATTCAAGATCAGCCTTGTAGCAACTGCAATGACTCTAGCTGGCTGTGGCGGCGATATCGAAATTACACCAACTGTAAACGATAACAGCTCTACAACAGATAACAGTGTTAATAATTCAAATAATACAGCGGGTTCAACAACTGATGAAGACGCTGAATGTGCAAGCTATGAATCAGATGCGGGTACGGTAACGGGTATCGTTAGCGGAATTGACTGTTTATATAACGACTCATTTGCTAGCAAAACAATTTCTATTACAAATAACATTACGTTTAAAGAATTGCCAGGTGGCGGTGTTCACGTTTTTGATGACGCCCTGCAAATTGGCGAAGACGGCAGCACGGTTGATGGTTTTGAAATTCCAGCAAATGGTCCAACGATGACCGTTGAGCCCGGTGCGGTGTTAGCTTTTGGCTCAGGTGAAGCTATCTTACGCGTTGCACGCGGTGCAAAAATTCAAGCAGTGGGTA
>NZ_AUTQ01000050.1 GCF_000498095.1 Pseudoalteromonas sp. TB64 | reverse complement strand
TGGCGTGACGAGCAAAGCTCGTAATTACTATGTTTGGTCTTTTCATTTACCCCTCTTTTACTTCTCTTTGCACAATAAGATTTTAAGTGACTTATTCACAAAGAGAATTAGAGGTCACTACAGTTTTCGCGTGAGCAAGATCTACATCAAACTAAAACGTTACCAATTTTGCATTTCGACTATGCGCGACTGCGTTCGCGCATATTCAAAGCTTAGTTTTTTGCCCGTATAAAGAGTGTCAATGTCGGCTTCGGCATTTATTACCAGCAACTTATGGCAATCGTAAAACTCATCCACTAACGCAATAAAACGACGCGCTTCGTCATCTAAAGTATGCTCATCTAATGTTTGCTTTTCGCGTTGGTAGCTGTCTTCAATGCCATGCACAATAACTTTACCCGTAGCATTTACACCCATTTTTGGTACCTTTGATATATATAAAACATCAAACTGCTTTGCTAAAAACATGTAGTCGTTAGCGCTACGAGGACCAGAGCACAACGCCATAAAATCAATCATTAACGCATTATCGGTTTTTAATAAATAAGGTAACTCACGTCCATGCACACTGATTGTGTTGCTTTGCACTGCTGTAGGATAGTCAATTGAAAATGCAGATTTAAACGCTGACTCTGATAAGCCAATAAAATAGTGACTACTATTTTTACCGTGTCTAAAGCGATGATCTTCAATCCCTTCAACACTAATTATATGACAATGATTATTTACTAAATCGATAGTGGGCAAAAACCGCGCTCGTTGTAAGCCATTATAATAAAGCTGCTCTGGCTTTGCATTAGAGGTAGCCACCAGTACTACACCGTGTTTAAACAGTGCGTCGAATAATCTTGCCATAATCATGGCATCACCAATGTCGCTCACAAAAAATTCATCAAAACACAGCACACGAATATTTTTTGCCCACTGTTTTGCAATTAAATTTAATGGATTTTTTTGACCTTGCAATTGCGCTAGTTGAGCATGTACTTGCGCAATAAAATGATGAAAATGTAAACGCTGTTTTTGAGTCGTAGCTAAGTTTTTATAAAATAAATCCATTAACATAGATTTACCACGCCCAACAGGTCCATACAAATAAACCCCTTTAACTAACGGTGCTTTTTGCCACCAAGTATGGCTTGTCTGCAACTGCTCGCTCAAGATATTTAACGCACTCACTGCATTTTGCTGAGCAACATCAAAACTTAGTTCACCAGAGGCAACCTTTGCTTTATATAGGCTTAAAATTTGTGTGCTCTGCACTGTCATGGTATTTCACTATCCGTTATAATCGCGCCCATTGTAGCCGACTAAAAATGTGAACCAAAATGAAATTCCCTTGCCGCTTAGATAAATTTATTAGCCACTTAGCAGAGCTACCTCGCTCAAAAGCGCGCGCTAGTATAAAACGCAAAGAAGTAAGCGTTAATGGCGAAGTGGTAACCTCACATGATTCTCATATTCATCAGCAAGACGAAGTGCTTTTTCAAGGTGAACCGCTGGTATTTTTAGGTAAGCGCTACTACATGCTAAATAAACCAGTTGGTTACGTTAGCGCCAATAGCGACGAGCTTCACAAAACAGTATTTGATTTACTCGATGAGCCAAACATGAGTGACTTTCACGTGGCTGGTCGCTTAGACATAGACACCACGGGCTTGGTGATTATTACAAACGATGGTGAGTGGTCACATAAAATCACATCACCAAAAAGTAATAAATTTAAAACCTATTTAGTCGAAACCCAAGAGCCCATTACTGATGAAGCATTAGAGCAATTACGCGAAGGTGTGATGCTGCATAACGAAAAAGATTTAACTCGCCCTGCTATCGCCGAACGACTTGCTAATTACGGTCTGCGTTTATCAATAAGTGAAGGTAAGTTTCATCAGGTTAAACGTATGCTTTATGCTGTAGATAACAAAGTGGTTGAATTACACCGCGAACAAATTGCTGGTATTAAATTAGATGAAAACCTAGCAAGTGGTGAGTATAGATTGCTAACAGCTGATGAAATTAAGCTATAACCTATATGATTTTACAAAAAAGTATCATACCTAAATGCACTCGTTTTATAATCATTCCATAAATAAAAGGAGCTTTAATGAATATATTTAAACGTTGTAATTTAGCAATTTTAATAACCTCTATACCAATATGCTTTTCAGTCAGTGCAAAGTCCAATAGAAGTAGAGTACAACGCTTATTTGGAAAAATATAATTCAGCAATTAAACAACGTAATTATGATGATGCTTGCCTAGCTGCTGAGAAACTTTTATCCATGGACTCTTCTGATACGTTTTCCCTTTTAAGATTATCTTATTGTTCAGAAAAGTTAGATGGTAAATATAAAAAGGTCGTTGAGTTATATTGGAAAGGTGTAGCTCGTTCAAATAAACAAGAAATCGAAATATTAGATTTTATAAAAGTAATTAATTCATCTAAATAGTTCTAACTCTCTAATTTAGTGTAGATAAAATTGTAAACAATTACGATTTTATTTGTACTAAATCAAAGTCGGCCATACCTGGTACTATAGCTTGCAAACGAGATTCGGTTACATCGAGCGTATTCAAGCATTCACAGTATTCTGAGGCTTTAAGCTCTAACTGGTGCGCCTTTTTTTGCAATGATTTATCAATCTCTTTTGTAATGATATCCATACGCTGACCCATGTCGTTAATACGATCTTCTATATTACCTTCGCGCGATTTAAACGCACCGCCTAACGACACAATAATTGCACCAAGCGATCCATGTACTGCAGAATGAATTTTTTGGCTAATTTCTTTAGTAAAAAAATCATCAATTTGGGAAAGTGATTGCGGAGCAATAAAAAAGAAGTCATCGCCGCGCTTAAATTTATCCATTAACGCGCGCTCTACATATTTAAGCTGGGTTTTAAGTACTTCAGGGTCTTTATCAGACATTCCCTCAACAACATGCTCTATAGCGCTTAAACCTAAATGCACACCGTCGGTTGCTAAATTAACTAACTCGGGAACTGTGTGGCGAATGCCACTACTAAACTGCTCAAGGACTTTGCTTTCATCGTCGCTCAAATCAACCCAATAACCACGAATAAATAACTGATTATTATTATTAATTTGCACACGGGTTTGACCGTTATCAACAATACGAATTACATCATCTGTGATTATTAAACCGTGTCTGAGTTCTACGTCGCATTGAGGTTGAGCTAATACACTGGTACTTGTAAGGGCTATGGACAACGCCAATATCGAACGAGATAGTAACGCCATAAACACCTCAAAAAGACCAAAATGGAAGAGCGGTAGGTTAACAAAAAACCAACTTTATGCAAGTAAAAGTAACGAAAGGAATACAAACGTCGAATTAATAAAGTAAGGCGGTAACAGTTTAAAAAGCGAGGTGTAAAACCTCACCTCCAATAAACATCAAACCCGACAACATACACCAAACCTGTAGGTGCGAATTTACATCAATCATGTAACTTGGCTTTAATATTTTAAAAACAAAAAGCGAGGTGTAAAACCTCACCTACAATAAACATCAAACCCAACAACATGCACTAAACCTGTAGGTGCGAATTTACATCAATCGTGTATCTTGGCTTTTTTATTTACAAGCGAGGTATAAAACCTCACCTACAACAGTATTTACCACCGAGCTTTGCGCTGCAAAAAGGAGACAATATTTATTGCTGATTGTCTCCTTATAATGATGATAATTTTTTAAATTGGCGAACCAGGTGGTATTGGTAACGCTTTAAAATTACTTGGCCACGTGCCGGTTTTTAAAAATTGATTAATCTGCTGTGCTAAATATTGTTTAAATGCACTTTCGCCGGTGCTGGTATGACTTAGTAATGAATTTTGATTAAAGTCTTCACTTAGCTTCGTCAGGTAGTAACTCAATTGGGCTTGCACTTCAGGGCTTACAGCATCGTTTGCAACTAAATCTGCCATTGTTTTTGCAGTTAAAAATTGTACGCGCTGAGTGATTTTCCCTGCCATAGTATTAGGCGACGATACGTTAAACACTTGACTGTAAAGCTCCTCAAGTAATTCATCTAAGCTGTAAAAATCATTACTACGTGCTTGCTGTTGCGCTAAACGGTTTAAGCGCTGAGCGTTTAATAATAACGATAAGCTATGTTGTACAGCAACTTCAGGTAATGCCATTGCATCAAGTGTTAAACCTGTACGGCCAACTATACTTTCGCGTGATTTAGACTCGCCATATGCTTTTGGCGGAATAAGCGATAATACAGACTCTGGCAATAATAAGTTACTAGGCTTAAGTGTTGCAAAAATAGCATTTACTGCTTCTTGCTGTATTTGCTTTGCAACTACTTGCGCGCCTTTAACTTGCGCATCACTGCGTGTTTCGTATTCGTAATCAACTCCCGCTATAAGTTTAACAACAGCCTCTACCTGAAAACGATGAAACAAGTAAAGCGGGACTAGCTTTTCTTCTAATTGTGAAAGTGCATCACCAGTTTTAATGTTATTAATACCAAACTGAGAAAGCGCTTTTTTACGAACATCTAGTACTCTTAAAAGCTCCTGTGAAGGGTTAGCGCCGTTATCCCATAAATGAGCAGTCGGATGTGCCCCACCTTTTGCACGCGCATCACGATCTGATATAAATTCAAGCCCTTTTGCTTTGTTCTCTTTTAATATAGCGGCAAGCTCTGCGCTTTCATCTTGATTAGTAAAATCGCTGTAGCCATATTTAATTACTTGGGTATCCCATACACCCATGCCTTTAGCATAGCCGCGCGTTACATCTAGCTTACCTTGCTCGTTAAAACTAAGTAACGGATGAGGGTAATCCATTACAGAAGCTCTATCACCTACCGATGCAGCAAAGTTATGTGAAATACCCAACGTGTGACCAATTTCATGTGCGCTTAATTGGCGAATACGATCAAGCGCCATCGCTTGTAAATTTTTAGCAACTTCATTACCTTTTAAATAAGGTGCAGCAAGCGCTTCGGCAATTAAAATATCTTGGCGTACACGTAAAGAGCCAAGCGTTACATGCCCTTTAAGGATTTCACCTGTACGAGGGTCGATTACAGAGCTTCCGTATGACCAACCGCGTGTTGCACGATGCACCCATTGAATAACGTTATAACGAATATCCATAGGATCGGCATTGGTCGGTAATACTTTTACTATAAATGCATTTTTGTACCCTGCAGCACCAAACGCGTCATTCCACCACTTTCCGCCTTCAAGTAAAGCGCTTTTTACTGGTTCTGGTACACCCGGATCTAAATAATAAACAATAGGTTCTACTGGTTCGCTAACGGGTAAGCTCGGATCTTTTTTAGCTAAGCGATGACGCGGTATGTAACGCACATACATAGATTCACCTAGTGGTGCTGCGTAATCTTTATGTTCAATACTCCAAAAACCTGATTGCGAATTAAATTTACGCGGTACGTAGTTATCATCAGGTAATTGAATAAGAGAGTGATGCATATGCACAGTAAGGGCGTATGGGTCTGCACTAACTTGGCGAACAAACTCACCAGGCTTTGTACCTTTAAACGTAAGTACTGATTCAAGCTCTGTGTTTTTTATAAATGCTTTTGAGCGATTCATATCAACAGCACTTCGCGATTCATCAAGGTTAAAGCTACCTTGCTTACGAGCAGCAAGTGTTCGGCTTACACCATGCACGTCACTTAATAAATAAGGGGTGTAATCAATCAGCGCTGTACTATTATCCTCTGCAACAACTTTAAAACCAGCAAGTATGCTTGATGCAAATGCTTCTTTAATACTTTGTTGTTCCGCTTTATTACTCGTATTAGCACGGTAGTAAGTATTTACAGCGCGTAACATTACTTTGTCACCAAAACGCTCAAACTGAACTAAATAAGTGTTACCTAACTGACCGCGATCAAGCCCTATGTCGTTAGAGCCAATACCGTACGGTAAACTTTGTTGAAGTAAAAACTGCTGTTCAAACTTATCAACTTTTAAGTACACCTTGCCATTTTGGGTATCATAAAAGAATGAATAGAAGCCTGGAAAATGATTCATTTGCCCAGTAAATTCATCAATAGACTTAATTGCTGCGTGCGCTTGGGTTATGATAGAGAACAGCACAGTAAGGAATATGTAACATAATAGTGATATTTTTTTCATAATCTTATCTTTGTTATTTGTGTTTTAAGTACGATTAGGTGGTCCCATTATAGGGTGCTATTTAAACAATACAGTTATTTAAGACGAATTTCAGCGCTTTAAACTAATCTCTCTCACTTTGTGATTAATTTGAATATGTTATCAGGAAAATAAAATGCGTAGACTCCCTCCAGTATTACTTGAAGACGGTTGCCCAAGAGAGCTTTTATCATTAATTCGAACAATTTTAGCTGCATGTAAAGAAATTTCATTTCGTGTTGGTCAAGGTGCACTTTCAGGCGTGTTAGGTTCAACTCTTGATGAAAACATTCAAGGCGAAACTCAAAAAAAGCTCGATGTATTATCTAATCAGCTGTTAAAAGATATTTTACTGGAATCTGGAACGGTTAAAGCAATCGCTTCTGAGGAAGAAGACTACACAGTAGCTGGCAATCAAGATGCTAAATATATTGTTGCATTTGATCCCCTTGATGGCTCATCAAATACTGATATTAACTCACTTGTGGGTACTATCTTCTCGATTATGGAAGCACCTGAAGGCTCTGATGCTGCTGATGAAAGTATTTTTATGCAGCCGGGCCATAAGCAAGTTGCAGCTGGTTACGTACTTTATGGTCCGTCGACCATGCTTGCACTTAGTACAGGTAAAGGCACGCGTATGTTTACTCTTGATAAAACACAAGGTAGCTTTTTACTAACACAAGATTTTGCTGACATTCCTGCTGAGACTAACGAATTTGCTATTAATTCATCTAATCAACGCCATTGGCAACCAGCAATGCAAAGCTATATTAATGACTTAGAAGCTGGCGAAACAGGTCCTCGTGCTAAAAACTTTAATATGCGCTGGATTGCAGCAATGGTTGGCGATGTGCATCGTGTATTAAGCCGTGGTGGTATTTTTACTTACCCTACCGACACTAAAGATCCTAAAAAACCTAATAAACTACGCTTACTTTACGAAGCCAATCCAATGGCTATGCTGGTAGAGCAAGCTGGCGGCATTGCCTCAACAGGCAGTGAACGTATTATGGATATTCAGCCTGATGCAATCCACCAGCGTGTGGCTGTAATTTTGGGTTCTAAAAACGAAGTGGAAACATGTTTGGGATACCATAAGTAATCGTTTAAAACGGTAATTCTCGATTTAAAAAAACCGCATTCAATTTGAATGCGGTTTTTTATTACTTATAAGTTACATGATTGATGTAAATTCGCACCTACGGGTTTGGTGTATGTTGTGGGGTTTGATGTTTATTGTAGGTGAGGTTTTACACCTCGCTTTTTAAACTTTAAAGCCACGTTACATGAGCGCGATATAAAATCGCACCTACAGGTTTGGTGTATGTTGTGGGGTTTGATGTTTACTGTAGGTGAGGTTTTACACCTCGCTTTTTAAACTTTAAAACACGTTACATGAGCGCGATGTAAAATCGCACCTACGGATTTGATGCATGTTGTCGGGTTTGATGTTTATTGTAGGTGAGGTTTTATACCTCGCTTTTTAAATTTTAAAACCACATTACATGAGCGCGAAATAAATTCGCACCTACGGGTTTGGTGTATGTTGTGGGGTTTGATGTTTATTGTAGGTGAGGTTTTACACCTCGCTTTTTAAATTTTAAAACCACATTACATGAGCGCGAAATAAATTCGCACCTACAAGCTTAGTATATATCAGCATGCTGTAGGTGAGGTTTTACACCTCGCTTTTTAAACTTTAAAGCCACATTACATGAGCGCGAAGTAAATTCGCACCTACGGGTTTGGTGTATATCAGCATGTTGTAGGTGAGGTTTTACACCTCGCTTTTTAAACTTTAAAACCACTACATGATTGATGTAAATTCGCACCTACGGGTTTGGTGTATGTTGTGGGGTTTGATGTTTACTGTAGGTGAGGTTTTATACCTCGCTTTATTGGCTGCTTAGCGCTAAATCAAATTTTTACCAACGCAACTAATTGCGCAAGCTTTTTATGGCTAAGCTCACCCATTTGCTCACTGTTACTAAGCGCATAAATAACGCCGTCATGTTCACTGCAATTAATATCATCTCGCGACTCAATTACATTAGCCCACAGCTCTAGGTCATCCAAGTCGATTTCGTTATTTAAACAACGTTCTAGTACATCAATTAGTACTGTGGTTGTTAAAGTATAAATAATATTTTGACTGTTTGCAGGAGTTGAAACAATAACCGAAATGGCATCATCTCTGCGTTCACCAAAAGTAATAAATTCAGCTAATGCTTTTTGTGTGTTCATAATATTTGGTATGCTTATGCGACTAAAACTTTAAAGAATAATAATGACTCAACTCAACTGCACCCATTGTAATACCATGCTCACTTGTAACGTAGATAATATATTGGCATGTTGGTGCAACGAACTTCCTGGTATTTTACCTCTTGATACCACAACAACAAGCTGTTTATGTAGAAGCTGCACACTCGATAAAATAAATGCCTATTTAGAAAACATATATACGCAGCCGATTAAAATCCAAATTGATTTTGCAAAGCCATTTAGAAAAAGTGACAATTTAATTGAAGGGCTCGACTACACCATGCAAAGCGGCTACATGATATTTAGTAAGTGGTTTTTTTTAAAGCGAGGCTCGTGTTGTAAAAATGGCTGTAAAAACTGCCCATATGGTTTTAAACAATAAACACAAATAAATTCGAATTGACCAGTTTTTACTAAATTTTTATTATTTCACTGCGTAATGGCGCCATTTTAGAAAGAATTTTATTTTGCACACTATGACTTATATTTTGCTCATTCATTGCATTAATAAGCAAATCAACCACATGATTAAAGTCTTTTTCCGATATATGCATTCCAGTATGAATATCAACCATTGAATCGCCATCATAATTACACGGACCGTTAACTAACATACAAAGGTGGGTAATAAAACCTTGGCGAAAGTGTGTAATATTAGCGTGTTCAAAGTAATGAAATACTTGCTCATCGTTACCTATTTGATAAATAAAACTATCAATAAGTCTTTCTATACCCGCTTTTCCATCAAGTTGTTGATAAAGGGATAAATCAGATTTACTCGCACAACCCCCTAACAAACCAATACATAATAAAATTACTGCAAAAGATTTCATTACCAATACCCTGTTACCGATAAGTACCAACCTGTTTGATCGTTTACTCCAGCAATGCGTCCTAAATCTAAATAAGCAGCCGTTACACTTATATCTTTATTAGGCATCCATACTACAAACACATCTTTCCAATCTTGCTCACCTAAATTAAGATTATTCGCTTTTTGACGGTATTCAACTCCTACGGCGACTCCCCTACTAAAAAAGATAGCGGTACTCCCTTCTAATAATATTTTAGAGCCATCGTTTACACCACCATAACCAAGTAAACCTAATTCATTCGCTTCGCTGTATCGAGTAGTTACGTTCCAAAACCAGTTATAGCCAGCAATTGCGCCTAAATGGAGTTTGCTCGCAGCTAAATAAAAATCTGTTCCACTGGTGCTTTCTGCGCCAACAAGTTTTGCAACGGCACCATCATCAAGAGATTTATGCTGAATACCTAAACTTAGCTGTGGCCACTTACTATAAACAATATCACCATATAAACGAATTTTAGCACCCGTAATAGATTGCTCTATTTCGGTATCAAATGCTGGTACATCAAACTGCTGTACCGCATAACTCAGCTCTACGCGATTAAATAAATTAAGCTGAGCGCCGCATACATCTAGCGTGTAGTCGGTAACATCGGCTC
>NZ_AUTQ01000049.1 GCF_000498095.1 Pseudoalteromonas sp. TB64 | reverse complement strand
GTTCGAGTCGGGGAGGGGGAGCCAAATCATAATAATATCACTACTTTAGTTCCCCCTTAGCTCAGTTGGTTAGAGCGACGGACTGTTAATCCGCAGGTCCCCCGTTCGAGTCGGGGAGGGGGAGCCAATTATAAGAATTCCATAGACATTCCAGCAAAAATCCACTACTCTCCTATCTATAACTAAAGCATTAATTTATTATTCATATGCGTTGTAACTTAGTTTATTAATCAAGGACTTGATTCCTTCCCTTTTGAATTATTAAAAGACTGAAAACATGGCTGGTTTTAAAAAACTTATTTTTGTACAAATAATTACTTGGCTACTATGCATTGCAGCTGGAACTTACTTTATATCGGTAAGCTTTAACAATGCGGTTAGTGATGCGCAAAAAAATGCTCAAACTACTGTAACCAAATATATAAACGAAATATCTTTTAATGATGATTCAGCACAAAACTTAAAAAAAATAATTGCTGATGGAAAAACATTTTCTAGTTTTACATTAAGAGATTACCAAGGTAACGAAGTGTTTAGTATTGACACCCCTTCTCGCTTACCTATATTTGCTAACTTTATACAATCTAACCTTAACTCTATTCGTCCACAGTTTGCTGTTAATGATGCAGCAGATATAAAAATTGAGTTTACACTTAACATAGAACGCTTAGCTGAGCAGCTTCAAACCGCCCTATTCATTGTTATTGTTATTTCTGCTGCTTTAGTAATTATTCCTATTATTTTGATGAAATCGATTTTTTACCGTTTAAATAAAAATATAAGCATGACGGTTGCAGACACTATTGATATTTATATTAATCAAAACCAAGTTAATAACGATTTAGAAACAGCATTAGACGGTTCAAAATTAAAAAACTTAGGTAAAGACTTAGTTCCTAGTTTTAATCGTTTATCTCACTTTTTAAAATCAAAAAGTGATGATATTCAAAGTGCCGCGCAAGATATTAAACACGAAGCGTATAAAGATGTAATTACTGCGCTTGGCAATCGTAATATGTTTGTTGAGTATTACGAAAAAAACATCGAAAACACCGAAAAAAGCACGTTTGGTGCTTTAGCAATGGTTAGATGTAGCGAGCTACAAGCTATAAATCAAAGCCGTGGCTATCAAAAAGGCGACGAATACGTTAGAGGTGTTTCTGAAATAGTTAAACACATAAGTGGTACGTATACTGGCAGCCAAGTATTTAGATTAAACAGCTCTGATTTTGCCGTTGTATTGCCTAATGTACCTCTTAAAGAAGCTGAACGCTTTGGCGAAAACTTACAATCGCGCTTTACGCAATATCAACAAAACCAAGAACTAACTTCAGTAGCTAACACGGGTATTGTAGGCTACGAAAAAGGAAAACCTTTAGGGGAGCTTCTTTCGGTTGTTGATAATGCAATGAGTATGGCGCAATCAAAACAAGTAAATGCGTGGCATGTACAACGAGAAACCGATTTAGCTAATAACGCAAGTGCTGGGTTTGGTAATCAAAACTGGCGCAAAGTGATTAACGAAGTTATTGAATCAAAACGTGTGCACTTAGTAATGCAAAATATTATGCCACTTGGCAAAAGTATTAAAGCATACGCCGAAATACAAGTTAGATTTAAAACTGAAGATAACCAAGTACTCCCTACCGCGTCATTTTTGGCTATGGCCGAAAAACTCGATATGGCTATAGAGATAGACAGATTAATTATTGATTCGTCGCTTGAAAAAGTTAAGAGCCGTAACCTATCTGAGAAGTTTTTTGGCTTGAATGTAACAGCATCAAGCGCACACAACGACCAATTTGTAATTTGGTTAGAACGCCGCTTATTAAAAGATACTCACATTGCATCTAAACTTGTGTTTGAAGTAAGCGAGTTTGGTTTACAGCAAAACATTAAAGCTAGTAAGCGCTTTATTGATATGATCCACCGAGTTGGCGCTCGCGTAACAGTTGAACGCTTTGGTGTTGGCTTAACTTCATTTAAGTTTTTCCGCGATTTAAAACCCGATTTTATAAAAATGGATGCAAGTTACACTCGCGGTCTAGAAGATGATAAAAACAACCAATACTTTATGCGACTTATGGTTGATTTAGCGCACCGTATTGGCGTTAATGTATTTGCTGAAGGCGTTGAAAGCCAAGAAGAAAAGCACATTATTGAAACCCTATGTTTAGATGGTGTACAAGGTTATTACATCGAAAAACCTAAAGATATCTAAATCAATTAAGCTTGCTCGCTGTTAAATCAGCCTAGTAATGTTAATTAATTTAAAAAGAGCACTTGTTGCTCTTTTTTGCTTTGTGAATTGTAGTAATAACGCTGTGGTACTATTTGGCATTACTTGCACTGTAAAATTAAAGTAAATATTACATACGAATTACAGTATTTTTACACCTTTATAATTGCCTTTGAATTTTAACTTGTTTATTTGGCTGATAGTCACTGCACATGTTGTTAATCAGGGCAGAAAAAAGGATAATACCAATGATTTTAATAGCGTGAGGCACACATGACAGAATATGTCTTATTATTGATCGGAACTGTTCTGGTTAATAACTTTGTATTAGTACAATTTTTAGGCTTATGTCCGTTTATGGGCGTATCAGGGAAACTTGATACGGCAATTGGTATGTCATTGGCGACCACCTTTGTACTTACCCTTGCCTCCGTTACAAGCTACTTAGTAAATCAGTATATTTTAGTGCCACTCGACATCGAGTTTTTGCGCACTATGAGCTTTATTTTAGTTATTGCCGTTGTAGTGCAATTTACCGAAATGGTGGTGCGTAAAACCAGCCCTACTCTGTATCGCTTATTAGGCATATTTTTACCGCTTATAACTACTAACTGCGCTGTACTGGGTGTCGCTTTACTAAATATCAAAGAAGATCATTCATTTTTACAATCGGCAGTGTATGGTTTTGGCGCTGCGGTTGGCTTTTCGTTAGTGCTAGTTTTATTTGCAGCATTACGTGAACGTTTAGCAGCAGCTGACGTACCCACTCCTTTTAAAGGCGCCTCTATTGCCATGATAACCGCAGGCTTAATGTCGATGGCATTTATGGGTTTTACCGGATTAGTGAAATTTTAATATGACCTTGTTTTACGCCTTAATTGCGCTTGGCTCGTTAGCGCTGATTTTTGGGTTAATTTTAGGATTTGCCGCTATACGATTTCGTGTAGAGAGCAATCCCATTGTTGAACAAATAGACACCATTTTACCGCAAACTCAGTGTGGTCAATGTGGCTACCCGGGTTGCCGCCCTTATGCCGAAGCTATTGCAAACGGCGATGAAATAAATAAATGTCCACCCGGTGGTGAATCAACCATGAAGAAGCTTGCGGGCTTAATGGGTGTTGATGAAAAACCACTTGCGGGCGGCGAACAAGCAGATCCAGTAAAAACAGTTGCCTATATTCGCGAAGACGAATGTATTGGCTGCACTAAATGTATTCAGGCTTGTCCTGTTGACGCTATTTTAGGTGCCACTCGCCAAATGCATACTGTACTAATTGATGAATGCACTGGCTGCGATTTATGTGTTGAGCCCTGCCCTGTAGATTGCATTGATATGCTACCTGTAGCCGAAACTAAACAAAACTGGAAATGGCAGCTAGACGCTATTCCTGTTACACAAATAGATTAGAGGTTTGAGTGGATAAGTTACTTGAACAAATAAATAAAGGGACCGTTTGGCCATTTCCTGGCGGAATACACCCACCACAACAAAAATCACTCTCTAATAGTGCTAGCATTGCTCGCCTACCATTGCCCGAAAAGCTTGTCGTTGCTTTAAAGCAACACATAGGTGCAAATGGTAAGTTACTTGTAGAAAAAGGCCAGCGTGTACTTAAAGGCCAAGCATTAACTGCCCCCGCAGCTAATTGGTCAGTGCCGGTACATGCGCCAAGTTCAGGTATAATTACTGATATAGCACCAATGCCTTCAGCCCATCCGTCTGCCTTACCAGAACTTAGTATCGTTATTGAAACTGATGGAAAAGATGAATGGGTAGCACTTAACCCAAATAACAACCCCAAGACCTTAGCTCACGACGAATTAGTAAATATAATTCATCAAGCGGGCATTAGTGGCATGGGTGGCGCGGGTTTCCCTACTTATATAAAAGCAGATACAAAACAGCCAATTGAATTTTTGATTGTAAATGCAGTTGAATGCGAACCTTACATTACTGCAGACGACACGCTAATGCGCGAGCATGCAGCACAAGTAGTACAAGGTCTTGAGCTAATGCAACAGCTGTTAAATCCAACGCTGTGCATTGTAGGTATTGAAGATAATAAGCCTGAAGCTATTGCAGCTATGAGTAAAGCGGCTGAGCATAACAATAAAATAATAGTACAAACAGTCCCAACTATTTACCCCTCAGGTGGTGAAAAACAACTGATTAAGTTACTCACTAATCGTGAAGTACCAAGTACGGGTATACCCGCTGATATAGGCATACTTGTACAAAACACAGGTACGTTATTTGCCGTACAACAAGCAGTTTACGAAGGTAAACCGCTCATTGAACGTGTAGTAACGGTAACGGGCAATACCATTCATAAACCAGGTAATGTGTGGGCTTTATTAGGTACTGAAATAAAACACTTACTTGATTGCCAAGGCTTCTCACCCGTACCACAGCAAAGCGTTATAATGGGTGGCCCAATGATGGGCTTTACACTGCCAACCGTACGTATAGGTATTGTAAAAACAACTAACTGTATACTAGCGCCTGATCATAAAGAACTTGCAGAGCCTGGTCCTGAAAAAGCCTGTATACGTTGTAGTGCCTGTGCTGATGCTTGCCCTGCTTCTTTATTACCACAACAATTACAATGGTTTGCTAAATCGAAAGAATACGACAAACTTCAAGAACATAATTTATTTGATTGTATTGAATGTGGTGCGTGTGCGTATGTTTGCCCAAGTGAAATTCCACTCGTGCAATACTACCGCGTAGCTAAAGTTGAAATAAAAGAACAGCAAGCTGATAAAATTAAAGCAGATCGTGCCAAAGAGCGTTTTGATGCACGTAAAGAACGTTTAGACCGCGAGCAAGAAGAAAGACAAAATCGTCATAAACGTAAACCTGCCGCTAAATCAGCTGACGAAAAACAAAAAATAGCCGATGCATTAGCGCGTGTCAAAAACAAATCTGATAACGGCGATGAAAAATCGGCTG
>NZ_AUTQ01000048.1 GCF_000498095.1 Pseudoalteromonas sp. TB64 | reverse complement strand
GGCTGTTCTGGTATTGCAGTTACGGGGAGTGGCTTAATTGATAGCTATGATTCGTCTTTAGGGGATTACAACGACACACTAGATGATGGCAGTCAAAACACATCAGAGCAGTCTTTCGTTAATACGGTAAACGATACAGGCGATATTATTCTCAATGGTAGCGGGACAATTGAAGGCGATGTTTTATCGTCTAATAATTTATCAATTACGCAAGGTGCAGACGTTACCGGTAATATTCATAGTAATGGTAATTTAATACTCTCTGGTGGTGTGGTTGTAGGTGGTGATGCATCAGCGTATTTAAGCTTTTCACAAAGCAGCGGTACTGTTTCTGGTAGTATTTCAGCAAACCAATCTATCTCAATACAGCAAACGCCGGTTGGTGGAGACGTGAGTTCATCAGGTTCTATTTCAATTACGGGTAATACAATTCAGGGAACCATTAGTTCATATGATTTAATCGCTCTTAACCAAACAATAATACGTAATGGTGTTTACACATCAGGTAATTATGAACAAACAGGTGGAAGTGTTTTTGGTGGTGTGCGTGTTCAAGGTAATGTGAACCTCAAACAGTGGGGCAGCACTATCGATGGTAAAGATTTAAGATATGCAGGTAATGGATCATTTCAAGGCGATACACCAGAGTATGCTTTTTCACCTTATAAAGTATCAAGCTCAGCAATATCAATCCCAGATATTGAACCCGTTGAAAAAATAACCCCAGAAAGCGAAAATAATAGAGGGTTAACTACGTGTGACCCACTTGATATTGCAACAGCTATCGACGATGTATCTATTAATACAGCAAGCCCTGATCTTTATATAAATAATAACAGTAGCGCAGGCGATTTACTCGAATTAGAAACGAGCGTAGCTAACTTTTTAGTTGATTATGGTAGCACTCCAGATGGAGATATTAACGCTCAATCGGTGACTTTTCTTGATTCAGCAACGCAAATTTTTTATTTTGATGATGTGACAATTAAAGGACGAATGCAGGTAAAAGAAAATTACAATGCGGTTATGTTTGTAGATGGCGACTTTACAATGAGTGGTGCAAGTTCGCTAACTATTCCAGATAACAGCAGCTTAACTATTATCATAAAAGGTAAGTTTAAAATAGGGAGTGGTGCACAAGTTTACACCCCCGACAATGGCATTACTGACGAAGGGCGTCCTGTTTTTAGTATTTATAGCTCATATACAGGGAGTAGCTCAGGTGTTGAAGTTTCAGGTGGTACACGAGAGCTTTATGCTGTTATATATGCACCTTATACCGAAGTTAAAATCACCTCTGGTGTTGGTTTTAAAGGCTCTATTTTAGGAGATGTAGTGACTGTTAATGGCGCTGGTGGTGTGCATTACGACACCGCATTAAATGAAGCGAGCTTTGGTGGTTCTTCAGGCTCTGGTGGCACTGCAAGTAAATTAGTTTTTAAAGGGTGGCGTTTTACACCTGTTGAAGAATCTGAATAATCAAAGCATGCAGTGATAACCGGCACATAAATATTTAAATTCTTTCATGTACTATTTATAGCTATTAAATCATAAAATGGATTGATAGCTATTATTTAAAACCTTTAAATTTGAAACCAAAATTGTTTAGGTGTAACTTTTCTACTCTTTCATCCCCATTCCTATATTTAATACTTAATAAATTACCCTTGGCTAGATGGTTATAAATAGCTTTAATTTATTGGTATTTACTGCACTTATGCCACTAAATTATTACTAAATTATTACTAAATTAAATTTTGTAAAATATGGTTAGCTTAAATCGTGAATACGCACCAGGATCCATTTTGTATGCACTGTCTTACGCACCTGATAAGGTTGAATTATTATTAGTATCGGCAAGGGAGAGCCGATATTTATGGATCGAACGCAGCGCCAATACCGAGTTTTTCTCATATGCTATTCATGTTGAGCAAGAGCAAGTATTTACACGTTTTTTTACTAAAGTAACAACTGATCATATTAGATACAAGACTTTGCAATCTATTCCTATGGCAATAATACCAGAGCAATATATAGAAAAATTCATGCAATGAATTACTACCTTAGGTTAAAAAGGTATGCGCGCCAGAACTTTTTCTAAACTCGCATTACCTGCAAACCAATTATTTCTCAATGCCTTTTATATTGGGATCTGCAAGAGAGCTATTGTCTGGCAATGGTTCTTCTGGGTGAGACAACAAAGCCAGTTCTTTTAATTTTAGCGTTAATAATTTTTCTTCATCGCAGGTAGAGCGAGCAGTGTTTAACATACCAAAATCAAGTAGGTTACGAGTGGAAACACTTGGTTTAATTTTTTGCACTAGCTCAACAAATGCTAATAGAGTTGTTTCCTCATTAGGCTCTTCATCGTAAACGAGATCACAATCAAGATCGAAATCTGAGATAACTTCAAACACAAAAGCAAAAGGCCAAATTTCAATTCCATGTTTACGGCTTGAACTACGAAGGTTACGAGGAGTTTGGCGTAAAACTTTTTTGCAAGCTGTACAAGCTGCTTTTTCGGCTTTAAGTGGGGTCAATGGATAATAAGCTAAGTGTTGGCAAAACTCACACTTGACTGGGAAGGGGTCTATATACTGCATCTATAGTTACATCCTTGTTATGATAAATTTAATACCTGATGGCCAGCATATATTTTATAGGTCAAAAAGTGCGAACCACAAACGCTAAGGTCTAAAAAGAACTTGCAAGATTAATTAGGCATTTGAATATACTTTAAAGTAACAGGTACAAACAGTCTAAAATGAAGTAAATTTAAACCCAGAAAAAAGAAGAAATGCAGCTGCATAAAATTTAACTTGATGCGACAATTAGTTTGAAAAAATCCGAAACCTAGTCCTTAAAAAATAGTAAATGCTCATGCCCACCATATTGTATTTAATTTATCTATCGGCAATCGTTTTAGCAAACTCTAATAATGCACGTCTGAGCCATTGATGCGCAGGTGTGTGGTGAAGCAGTGGGCTCCATATCATTTTCACTTCAATAGGGACTATTTGAAATGGTACAGGGCTGATTACTAAATCAGTATGAGAGGTTAATAACTTAGCTTGCCTGCGCGGTAGGGTGGCAATAAGTTGCTCTGATTGGCAAAGCAGGCTTGCAACCATGTAGTGGCGAGTAAAAACACGTATTTTACGGGTTTGCTCTAGTTGCCAAAGCGCTTCGTCTACCCAGCCTAATTTTTGCTTTCCCGATTTATTAGTAACAGCGGCCTCCGGCCCCCAACCTGCACGGTTTACCCAAATATGTTCTTTTTTTAGGTAGTCGTCTAGCCCTGATTGTTGTAAAAATGTATTTTTAGGATGGGTTAAACAACAGTAATTATCGCGCCAAACACTGGCTTGATGAAACGAGCGTGGCAAACCATTAAAGCGATTTATTGCTAAATCTATAGTGCCTTTTTCCATGTCTTGTAGGTTTACGTCGCTTGGGCTTAATACATCAAAATTAATACCGGGGTTTTTACTAAGCTGCGCGGTTATAAAAGGGGCTATTAAGGTCGACTCTATGTAGTCGTTTGCCATTATTCTAAACGTAACTTCTGCGGTTGTAGGGTTAAACTGCTCACTAGGCTGCGTAATAGCTTCAGCCATTTTTAATAGGGCTTCAACTTCGGGCTTTAACACAAGTGCCTTTGCCGTTGGCGTCATAGAGCCTGCGGCACGCACAAGTAGCGGATCGTCAAATAAATCGCGCAAACGTTTTAATGCGTTACTCATAGCTGGTTGCGTAAGTGCAAGTTTATTTGCAGCTTTTGAAACACTTTTTTCATCGATGAGTACATTTAAGTAAACTAACAAGTTGAGGTCGACGTTTCTTATATTCATTAGATCAATGCTATTTATATACTTTATTAATTATCTAAATTAAAGCCTGCTTGCTAAGGTGTAAACCATTAATAAAAAATAACCGCCATAACTGGCATCAATATAAGTGCTGTATTTATGCAAAATAGGCTAACAAATCAATCTAATAATGCGCTACAACACGTAGTAGCCAGTAAGCTTGCACGATCTGTTTTTGCTGGATTTGAGGCGATGTTTTCGCAATTTTTAAATATTACACTGGGTGCACAAAGCCGGTTTGAGCAACGACAGTATCACAGTGTACAAAGTGCTATGCGTGAACGTTTACAAGTGTATGAGCGCGAAGTAAAAAATGTGAGTGAAGCCCTGAGAGTTATTGCTTACGCTGAACTTACTTGCCCGCAAACGTGGCAATTAGCTAAAAACATTTACGGCGATATGGTACAAAATCACGAAAATAAACCTATTGCGCATACCTTTTTTAACTCAACGTTTGGCGCAATTTGGGACGATAAAAAAATTCGTACTGTGCATTTATTTGTATTAAAAGCAAAGTATCGTAGTGAGCCACGCTCTTATGAAAGCTTAGTTAGCAGGGTATCGCTACATAATGGGTTTAATAACGCCGTTAAAACGCTTATTACTAATCAAGTGTTTAGAGTGCCATTTAGTAATTTAGAACCCGATGTAGCCACATTACAAAGTACGTTAATGCAAGGCGCTCAGCAGCAATGCAAACAGGTGTACGAACTTATAAATTTAAACGATGGGTATATTGAATACGCCAATTCATTATTTTTTCGAAACAAAGCCTGTTATTTAATAGGGCGCTGCATTGCTAAAAATGGCGACAATATGCCTTTTGCTATCGCTATTTTAAATACCGATGAGGGACTAAAGCTTGATGCTGTAATGATGGGCGCCGATCAATTAAGTTTATTATTTGGTTTTGCACGCACCTATTTTATGGTTGATACCGATAAGCCCGCTCGTTATGTAGATTACTTAAGTGTGTTAATGCCACATAAACAACGCTTTGAGTTATTTAACGCCATTGGTTTTATAAAGCACGCCAAAACTGAGTTTTATCGACACAAGGTCGATACGACTAAAAATAGTCCAGCCAACTTTAAGTATGTCACAGCACCAGGGACGCCAGGTATGGTAATGCTGGTATTTACTATTGAAGGGCTAGATTACGTTTATAAAGTAATTAAAGACAAATTTAGTGCGCCAAAAACAGCCACCAAAGCACAAGTAATAGACAAGTATAACTTTGTAAAACAAGCCGATAGGGTTGGTCGTTTGGTAGATACGCACGAGTTTAGATATTTAGCGTTTGATTTAAGCCGTTTTAGCGATGAATTGCTTGAGCAGATGAAAAACCAAATTGGTAGCAGTATGGTTATATCGGGTAAGGCACTTATTTTAAAGCACGTTTATGTTGAGCGTAAAATGACCCCGCTTAATTTATACATTAACCAATGCGATAACAAAAACTTAGAGCGAGTAATGGTTGATTACGGTAAAGCAATTAAAGAGTTAGCCGGTGCTAATATATTTCCAGGCGACATGCTAATGAAAAACTTTGGCGTAACGCGATGGGGGCGAGTGGTGTTTTACGACTTTGACGAAATTTGCCCGCTTACCGATTGTAACTTTAGAGATGTGCCACAAACCCAAAACGCACTCGAAGAGCTAAGTAGTAACTCGTATTTTGATATAGCTGAAAACGATATATTTCCGAGCCAATTTAAAGTGTTTTTTAGTGCCAATGATATTGCGTTTAACTACTTTAATAATGAGCACAGTAACTTGTTTTTAGCGACATTTTGGCAAGAGTGTCAGCAACAAGTAAAAGCCGGTTATTTACCTGATGTTTACCCTTATAAACAAAGTTGGCGTTTTTGAGGTTGTTTGAATCTGTGTTCATCCCCATCTATATGTTATTACAGTTTTTAAACTTGGATCAACAATGAAATATATTTCTCATGAAGATGGTAATCTTGCATTTAGTGAAACCGAAAAGCCGGTTTTAAAGAGCCACGAAGTACTTGTTAAAGTTGCAGCAATAGGTGTAAACCGTGCAGACAGCATGCAGCGCCAAGGTAAATACCCGGCCCCAGCGGGAGATAGCCCTATTTTAGGTTTAGAATGTGCCGGTGTTGTTAGCGATATTGGCGGTAAAGTTGATAGAGTTTGGCTTAATAAACGTGTTTTTGCTTTGTGTGCTGGTGGCGCTTACAGTGAATATGTAGCCGTTGATGCAAAACAGCTAATGGAATTACCCGATGATGTAACAATGGCTGAAGGCGCTGCAATAAGCGAAGTGTATTTAACAGCATTTGGCGCGTTATTTGAGCTTGGTAAATTACAAAAAGGGCAAACAGCGCTCATTCATGCAGGTGCTAGTGGTGTGGGCGGTGCAGCAATTCAAATGGCTAAAAGCGCAGGTGCTACCGTGGTTATTACTGCAGGTACGGATGAAAAATGCCAACACGCAAAAGAACTCGGTGCCGATCATGCAATTAACTACAAAACCACCGACTTTGTAGAATATATGAAAGCAAATGACTTAACAGCAAATGCAATTGTAGATCCTGTTTCGGGGAGTTACTTAAATAAAAATGCCGCTATTGCAGCGATGGATTGCCAAATTGTGATGCTTGCATTTTTAGATGGACGTTTTGCAGAAGTTGATTTTGCCGCGCTTTTACGCAAACGTATTTCGTTTCATGCCTCAACGCTTAGAAATCGCAGCATTGAGTTTAAACGCCAGGTGCGCGACGACTTTGTAGCGCGTTTTTACAATGATATTGCCACTAAAAAGTACGACTTTAACCTGTATAAAACATTGGCTTGGAGCGACGCAAACGAAGCTCATGCTATTTTAGAGCGAAATGAAAACGCAGGAAAAGTGATTTTACTTGTAGAATAACCATGAGATATAACACTGAGACGTGTGTTGACGTTGTTAATGCATGGCTCAGCTAATATAATTTAGTAAATATAAAATACGTACAAAAACACACAAGGTTAAAAATGAACCCAATTATTGCAATTTTAAAAGAGCACAACGTAAGCGACGAAAAAGTAAAAGCATTGTTTGAAGCGTTTACTCAAAACCCAATGATGGCAATGGCGCTTGTTCAAGAGCTTGGCATTCCGCCAGAAAAGCTACAGCAACTAATGGCAGTGGTGATGACGCAACCACACTTGATTAAAGAAGCAACCGACGAACTTGGTTTAGATTTTGAAAAAGTAAAAGAAGCGAAAGAAAAACTAAATCAGTAATTATTTTGTAATCACTGCGTTTAAATAAAGGCAGTGATTATAATTATTTGTTTAAATTTATGCGTGAAATACGTATAAATCCATTATGCAAGGATGCAAAATGAAGAGCACACACTACTTAATATTTATATTCGTCTTATTTTCCACTACCGCTTTTTGTAAAACAGATTACCAAATTGAGGGGTTTTCAGAAAAATACACTGGGCTAATTAGTATTGAAGAGGGTAACAAGGATGAAGTGTTTAATAATGGAAGTATTTCTATTATTGAAGCGAGTACAGGCAAAAGTATAATTACTATTTATGCTAAAGGCTTAACTTTAGACATTGATACCACTGCAAAAACAATCCCTTTACAACTACCATACGATAAGCAAAGGTTTTTTATAGCGCAAGATTTCAATTTTGACAATATTACCGATTTTGCGATCAGAGATGGGCGTAATAGCTGTTACGGCGGTCCTTCTTATCAAGTATACCTGCAAACCGAAAGAGGTTTAAAGCACAGTGAAGAATTCACTCAATTAGCACAAAACTATTGTGGTATGTTTGATGTAGATTACAAAACACAAACAATACACACGTCGACTAAAAGCGGTTGCTGTGAGCATGAGTATTCAACGTTTAAAGTAGATAAAAATAAACCAGTCGTCATGGAAATTGTTAAAAGCGATTTTATTATAAATACAGTGTTAAAGAGGAATGTAAAAAAAACAAGAATTGAAAACCAAATGCTCGAAAGAGAGTACAACACATTACGTGATGATTTGGATCTTACTTTAATTTACTCTTTAACGTTTAAGGGTGGCAAAACGATGGAACTATTTCATTGGAAAGCCGACGAGGAATATTTGGTATATATTTTTAAAAACAAGAGTGAAGAAATTGAACTAGCGTATTCCGGTGAGTTTATTTTTAATAAAAATGAACAAACACTCACTTTTACTAAACATAAAACAATGTATCAAATACATAACGATGAAATTACAGTTAAGTTACCAAAAAGAACAGCAAACCTTAAAGCTGACGCTATTAATAATACTGCGTTATCTAGTGTGTTAGAAATAGCTTTCAGTAATTTAGAAATAAAATAAGCATAGTCGTTTATGGTAATTCAATAATTTTATTCGTATTTAAGTTAACTTAAATACGAATAAAAAAACAACTATGCTCTTTGTTATTTAAATTATTCTTTAGGTAATAGCACTTTGTCAATCACATGAATTACACCGTTACTTGCTTCTACATCAGCTTTAATAACGTTTGCATCGTTAATCATTACGCCCATATCACTAGACTTGACCATAACTGATTGACCTTGCACGGTTGTTGCTTTATCAATTGTCATTACATCAGCAGCCATAACCTTGCCAGACACTACGTGGTAAGTTAATACCGCCGTTAGCTTATCTTTGTTTTCAGGCTTGAGTAGCATTTCTACAGTGCCTTCAGGCAGTTTTGAAAATGCAGCGTCTGTTGGTGCAAAAATAGTAAATGGTCCTTTACCTTGTAGCGTTTCAACTAAACCTGCTGCTTTAACAGCGGCAACAAGAGTAGTGAACGAACCATTTTCAACGGC
>NZ_AUTQ01000047.1 GCF_000498095.1 Pseudoalteromonas sp. TB64 | reverse complement strand
AAGTTTTATTTAACTCTCTGAGTAGTTCGCTCCTCGCTAGGCGTTGGCGTTTCCCGTCTCAGTGGGGTCGCATTATAGGGAGAACAGATTTTTACGCAAGTACTTTTTTAACAAAACTTCAAATAAAGTGCTGTTCGGTCAGTAACTAACCTAAAGTGTCTGAAAGTGGTAGTTTAATAATCAAATTTTGCTTTTGTAGTACTTAAATAAATTCTACTGTTACACTTATTGATAATCTAACTATTATTTATAGGTATAAATATGGCAATCCGTTCTTATAAAGGCGTTACCCCTTCGTTTAACACGTCTGTTTATGTTGATGAGTCATCGGTATTAGTAGGTGATATTACTTTAGGTAGTGATAGTAGTGTTTGGCCGTTAGTTGCGGCTCGTGGTGACGTTAACTATATACGTATTGGTAAACGTTCCAATATACAAGATGGCAGTGTATTACATTTATCTCGTGCTACTAAAAGCAATCCAGATGGGTATCCGCTTATTATAGGTGACGATGTAACTGTTGGTCATAAGGTAATGCTGCATGGATGTGTACTAGGAGATCGTATACTTGTGGGTATGGGCGCAATTATTATGGATAACGTAGTTGTTGAAGATGATGTGATTATAGGTGGTGGCTCTTTGGTCCCACCTAACAAACGCTTAGAGTCTGGTTACTTATATGTAGGAAGCCCAGCTAAGCAAGCCCGCCCTCTCACAGAGCAAGAACTTGCCTTTTTAAAAATATCTGCCGATAACTATGTATCACTTAAAGATGAATACTTAGCTGAAATAGCTAACTTAAGTTAATAAACTTACTTCAATTTGACCTGCCGAGTTATAGCTCTCTTCTTCGATGAGTTCCTCGGCACGTTCTTCGTAATCAAAGCGATATTTTTCAAAATACTCTGTTGCATGGCTTTCGTCTGTTAATTTAAGTGTATTTACTTCTATTACACACTCCACCAGCATGCCACTAACTTGTGCAAAAAATACTAACTGATGATCGGGCTCTCTAAATTCCAGTCTATCTATAAATTGTATTGCCTGATTCATTTGAGCACCCCTTGTTTAAGCGCATCCACTACGGGAAGTATTTTTGGCATTTTATTACGCCACACATAATATGCTTGAGCAGCCTGACCAACTAACATTCCGCTACCATCTAACAGCTTAGCGTTAATATTATGCTGTGCAACCCAATTCATAAAAATGGTATTTTGCAGTGAATAAAACATGTCATAGGCTACTTCACAGTTAGTTATATGTTTTTCATCAAGTGCCGGCAGCTCGTTATTCATACTGCTAGATGTAGAGTTTATAATTAGTGAGTAATCGCTTACTGGTAAATCACTAAAGCCAAAGCCAGATACCGGTCCATATTGAGTAAATAGCTCTGCGAGTTCTTTGGCTTTTTGTGCTGTGCGATTAACTATTATTATTTCCTGAGGATTATGCTCTAACAAAGGTAAAATAACTCCTCGAGCAGCACCGCCCGCACCAATAATTAAAATGCGTTTATTAGTTATAGTTACTTTATTAGCGAGTAAATCATTTACAAAGCCTACACCATCGGTGTTATCTCCGAGTAATGTGCCATCATCTCGTTTTTTTAATGTATTAACAGCCCCTACAATTTTAGCTAATGGCGTAAGCTCATCAGCCATTGCATAAGCTTGCTCTTTAAATGGCATTGTAACGTTAGCACCAGCACCACCTTGCTCAAAAAAAGACAATACTGTTTTTTCAAAGTTATCGATAGGTGCTAATATTGCGCGATAGTCGATTTGCTCACCCAGTGATACAGCAAATTGTTTATGTATCGCGGGGGATTTTGAATGTTTAATTGGATTTCCAAAAACCGCATATTTGTCCATTTTAAAGCAACCTCTTTGCAGCTATACACTGCCTATTAACGATGATAAATAATATGATTAAACGACTTTTTTCTAAATCTAAGCCAGCTCCCGAGCAACAGGCTCCTACTCCTGAAAAAACACCTTACGAAATAATAGGTGGAGAAAAAGGAGCGCGCGCTATTTCCAATCGATTCTACGACATAATGGAGTCAGATGAATACGCTAAACCGTTATATGATATGCATCCTCTGCCATTAGATCGAATTCGCCAAGTATTTTTTGAATTTTTATCTGGTTGGTTAGGCGGGCCAAACCTATTTACAGAAAAACATGGTCAGCCAATGCTGCGTAAACGCCATATGCCTTTTACTGTAGATAAAGCATTGCGCGATCAATGGATGTACTGCATGAATAAAACGCTGGATATAGAAATAGACAATCCGTTATTGCGTGAAGGCTTAAAGCAATCATTTTCTCAACTAGCAACGCACATGATCAATCAGCATTAAATTTGTATTGTAACTAAATACAGAAAGGCGCTAATTAGCGCCTTTTTGATTACTGTGTAATTTTTATAATTGCCATTCTCTGGCTATTAGCTCACTTGGTTGACTAGTTAACCACTCTTGCGGGCGTAAGTAATACTGATATAGGTTAGCTTCTGGACTACTTGGCTCTGGTTTATAATTATATTCCCAGCGTGCAAGTGGTGGCATAGACATTAATATAGACTCTGTGCGACCGCCACTTTGTAGTCCAAATAAAGTGCCTCTATCCCATACTAAATTAAACTCGACATAACGTCCGCGACGATAAAGCTGAAAATCACGTTGTTGCTCTGTGTATTCATCATTTTTACGACGTTCAATAATAGGTATATAAGCATCTAAAAAGCTATTACCAACCGATTGCATAAACGCAAAGCTCTTTTCAAAACCAAGTTCGTTTAAATCGTCAAAGAACAAACCGCCTACTCCGCGAGTCTCATCTCTGTGCTTTAAATAAAAGTACTCGTCGCACCATGTTTTATATTTTGGATAAACTTCGCTGCCAAATGGCGCACAAATGTCGTGAGCAACTTGATGCCAGTGTTGTACATCCTCTAATACTGGGTAAAAAGGGGTGAGATCAAATCCTCCACCAAACCACCATATTGGCTCTTCGCCTTCTTTTTCGGCTATAAAAAAGCGCACATTGGCATGACTTGTTGGTACATGAGGGTTTTTAGGGTGAATAACTAACGACACACCACATGCATGAAAGCTACGTCCTGCAAGCTCTGGTCTGTGTGCTGTTGCAGAACCTGGCATTGAAGCGCCAAATACATGAGAGTAATTAACTCCGCCTTGCTCTATTACAGTACCATTTGTGGTTACGCGTGTGCGACCACCACCGCCTTCAGCTCGCTGCCAGTTATCTTCTATAAATTTAGCGCTGCCATCTGCAGCCTCCAAACCTTGGCAAATAGTGTCTTGCAAAGCCATAAAGTATGCTTTTACTTGATCTAATAATTCGCTTTGCATTTTAACCTCTAAATATTTTGCCCGTCATGGCGTCTTTTATTGTGCTTGGTTGAGTATTGCCACCTAATGGCTCATCAACGTAAAAGCCAACTTGTTCTGCAAATTGTGCTTTAGCTTGCTCAATGCTAATAACAGTTTCTTGTCCTGTTAAGTTTGCACTAGTTGATACCAGCGGCTTACCAAACTCTTGGCACAAACGCTTTACTGTTGGATGATTTGTTACTCTTACGGCTATAGTATCAAACTGCCCTGTTAGCCATTTTGGCGTGTCTTTAGATGCAGGCATAACCCATGTAATTGCTGCAGGCCAACTCGAAAAAATATCGGCTCGTTTATCCATTGGTATTTTTGCATCATCTACGTATTTTAATAATTGCCCGTAGTTATCAGCAATTAAAATAAGCCCTTTTTCAACCGGGCGCTGCTTAATTGCTAATAGCTTTTCAACGGCTTGTTGATTATCTGGATCGCAGCCTAAACCAAATACTGCTTCTGTTGGATATAAAATAACTTCGCCTTGCGTTAAACACGTTATTGCAGTGGGCATATTTGGAAGGTCAGACAAAATAGTCTCCAGAAATAATTAAATGTTAGTCAGTTGGGGCTAGTTTATGCATGCAACTTTTTTGTGGGCATTGCAATAGTGTGCTATTAGCCATTTTTCTTTCGATAACTATTGGCCATTTACACTCAGGGCAAGGTTGTTCAATTGGTTTGTTATTTAGTGTGTATTTACAACTAGGATAACAATCACAAGAATAAAATACTTTACCAAACTTATTACTACGCGCTACTAAATTACCTTTTTTGCATTTAGGGCAACTCGGTAATACTTCTTCATTTTGTTTTTCTTCATTTTCATTAGCAATATAATGGCACTGCGGATAACCCGTACACCCAATAAACATGCCGTAGCGGCCATTTTTAACCACCAGCGGTTTGCTACACTCAGGGCATGCTGAATCTTCAAGAACTTTAATTTCGTTACTGTCGTGATGTGCCAATGGTCTAATAAAATCGCACTCGGGGTAACTTGCGCATCCTAAAAAAGGACCTGATTTACTATTGCGGATCACTAACTCTGAACCACACTGTAGGCATATCTCGTATTCTTTTTCGAGGGCGTGCTTATTCGCCGAGAAAAGCGAATGATCGATTTTACTCATGGTGATCCTAAAATATTAGTGAATTTTCGCCTAATATACCCAAACCACTTAAAGATACAAGCAATGCTGTGTTTATACGTTTAAGTAATTTGAGTGCAATTAAAATAATTATCTCTAATGAAGAAGTTCGCTGGGTTCATCAAAAATCAAATCTTCCATTTGCTCATACGCCTCCTCAGAGCCTGGAACATTAAATAAGATCATAAGTACAATCCACTTTAAATCCCCTAAGCTAATATTTGGCTTATCTAGTGAGGCTAAACAGTCCATTACCATTTCACGAGTAACATTGTTAATAACACCTATTTGCTCAATAAACATTAAAAAACCACGACACTCGGCACTGAGCCTTTGGCACTCGCTATCGGTAAATATACGAATTGCATTTGTAGGATTAGCTATAAGGTAAGGAGACTCATCACTGTGTTGTAAATCAGCCAGTTGCTCTAGCCAATCGAGTGCTTTAAATATCTCAGGCTTATTAAAACCTGCTCGCAATAACTCATCAGTTAGCTCATTTTGCTCTGCAAAAATATCGGCTTCGCTATGAATATAGTTTTCAAAAAGATATAAAAGAATATCAAACATATTACCTTCCCGCGCTTAGCTTAATATAGCCATCTAAAACACGCTCAATTTGATCATCTAATTCTAAATCGAGTAATCTAGCTAACACTTCATCTATTGGCATTTGAGCACGGCGAACGATATCGTCAACACTGGTCACCTCAAATCCAATACTGTTTAAAATCTCGCATTGGGATTTGGCCTGAACAGGCATATCCTTTGTATATACGTCACTTTGATAAGAAAAACTAACTTCATCAAGAATGTCAGTTACATTTTCCACTAACTTAGCTCCTTGTTTAATTAAAAAGTGACTAGCCTGTGACAGTGGATTTTTAATAGAACCAGGAACAGCAAATACCTCCTTATTTTGCTCAAGTGCATAACGTACAGTTATCAGCGAGCCACTTTTAATTTCAGCCTCAACAATAAGTACACCTAACGACAATCCCGAAATAATACGATTACGACGCGGGAAGTTATGTGCATTAGCGGCAGTACCTGGCAGAAACTCACTTACCAATAAACCACGCTCCAATACTTGGTCAGTTAATAATTTGTGGCGCTTAGGATAATAAATATCAACCCCTGTGCCTAACACCGCAATAGTATTTCCATTACCAGCAAGTGCACCTTTGTGAGCTGCTCCATCTATCCCCCTTGCCATACCCGACGTAACCGTAATACCAGCTGAAGTTAACTCGTATGCAAATTCTGATGCTATTTCAAGCCCCGTAGGTGTCGCGTTACGACTTCCTACAATGGCAATTTGTGGAGTAGATAACAACGAAATATTTCCCCTGCAAAATAGCAACAAAGGCGCACTTGCAATCTGTCGAAGATCTTCAGGATAAAGTGCATCAAAAATACATACTACGGTAATATTATTTTGTGTAATTAACTGCTCATAATGGCTCACTTGCTGCCAATTAGTATTGAGTAAATTAGTTGCCTGATTGGCGGTTAGACCTAACTGTAATAGTTGATCATGAGATAAGCCAAATAATGACTCAAGGGAATAGTTTTTAGATAATGCTAAAAGGGTTTTAATACCTAACCCTTTACACATATAAAAGGCAAGCCAGTGGGCTAGCTTGCCATAAGATTGATCCATGCTCTCTCCTAGAGCACCGACTCGCTACAACTTAATGAATAACTGCAAAATCTCCAACGCGAATTGGGTGCTGGTTTTTAGTTATTAGCGCATAACTTACTTTGTCATACACTTTAAATACAATTAACTCGCCGACTTTTTCTTTAGGCATAGTCCATGCTTTACTATTTACGTCTGGTTCAATACCCAATGTCTCTTTCGTATCAGCTACTAACTTCTCGAACTGACTCGAATCTTCAGGGTAACGAGGACCTCGCTGCCCATCTATTACACTCGGCGATTGACGCTCAATGTCTAACACATGACCAACTTCTAGTTGCTGATCAGAGCCTAAGTTTAGCACTACAATGTCCATTGTGCTGAATTCTCGGTGATGACTCGGTGAAGCAATTACACTTCCTTCGATTGGCTGCTCAGGTCTGTGCATATTAAAGTAAGCTGGCAGCATTTGTCCTTCTGATAGTGGTAATAAAAAATCACCTTGTTTAATCTCGCGCTTTACCGACTCAACTCGTGCAGAGGACGGGACTCCGTTTTCTACATCGCCTTGTCTAAATATACGCGCAACACCTACATAATGGGCTCTATTAGCCAATACTTCTTGAGTGTTTGGATCTGTATAAGGTTCGCCTTTATGGTAAATAGCATAGGCTTGGTTTAATTTTAAATTACCATTAATATATAAAATATGACCTAAAGTTTGTGTTTTAGTATTTTGGTTTGCACCTAAAACATATGGTTTAGCGTCAATCTCATCGCTATTAATTATCTGCTCATACGTTAAATAAGGCTTAATTAACTCAAGAGGTAATGTAGTAACCGCATTTTTACCTTTTGGCGTAATACGACCTTGAGGCGATAACTTACGATAAGCTTTATTGATCACCAAACGCGGATTTCCATCGGCATCATAAATGAGTGTTAACGCATCACCTGGATAAATAAGATGTGGATTGTCAATTTGTGGATTCATTTGCCATAACTCAGGCCACAGCCAAGGTTCATTCAAATAAATACCAGAAATGTCCCAAAGCGTATCGCCTTTTTTCACAACATACTGTTTTGGTGCGTCTTTTTTTATTGTAAGAACATCAGCTACTGCCGGAAAAGCAGCACTTAATGCAAGCATGATTGCAACTAATGGAGATTTCATTGGGCTTCCTTGTATTGTTTTTTCATTATTATTGACCAAAACCTGTTAAAGGGGAACGCTAATGGCTAAAATAAGAGCATACAATACCCTAAATTAAGCACAAGTGTAAAAGGTAACTATGGCTACGTTAGAAGTTTTAAGATTTCCAGATGAACGTTTACGCACAATAGCACAAGATGTTGTACAAATTGATGACTCTGTACGCCAGATTGTGAAAGACATGCTGGAAACTATGTATGATGAAAATGGCATTGGACTTGCTGCAACGCAAGTAAATATTCATCAAAGAATTGTGGTTATTGATGTATCAGAAGAACGCGATGAACCCCTGGTATTAATTAACCCACAAATTATTAAAAAAGATGGCTCTACTATTAGCGAAGAAGGCTGTTTATCAGTACCTAACTCGTATGCAAAAGTAGACCGAGCAGAAACAGTAACCGTTGCTGCACTTAACGAAAACGGCGAAGAGTTTGTTCTAGATGCAGACGAATTATTAGCTATTTGTATTCAACACGAACTTGATCACCTTCAAGGTAAATTGTTCATTGATTACTTATCTCCATTAAAGCGCCAACGTATTCGTAAAAAGCTTGAAAAAGAAGCCAAGTTTGCAGAACAGTAATAAGCACCTTAGGAAAACTCAGTGACTCAACCATTACGCATTATATTTGCCGGTACGCCGGACTTTGCCGCACGTCATTTACAAAAGCTAATTGAAAGTGAACATCAAATAGTAGGTGTTTATAGCCAACCTGACCGCCCTGCTGGTCGAGGTAAAAAATTAAAAGCCAGTGAAGTTAAAGAGCTAGCGCTTGAGCATAACTTACCTGTTTTTCAGCCACCATCATTAAAAACTCAAGACGCATTAAATGAGCTTAACAGCCTAAATGCCGATATTATGATTGTTGTGGCCTATGGCTTAATTTTACCTAAAGCAATTTTAGACGCACCAAGAATGGGCTGTTTAAATGTTCACGGATCTATTTTACCGCGCTGGCGCGGAGCGGCACCAATTCAACGCGCGATTTGGGCTGGTGACGAACAAACTGGCGTAACAATAATGCAAATGGATGAAGGGCTAGATACCGGCGATATGCTACATATTAGCCGCTGTCCTATTAGCACGATAGAAACCAGCGCAAGTTTATATACAAAACTTGCAGAGCTAGGTCCAAGTGCATTGATTGAAACCATTAACAAATTAGCGAATGGTGAAATCACTCCTGAGTCACAAAATGATGAACTCGCTAATTACGCTAAAAAGCTTTCTAAAGAAGAAGCGAATATTGACTGGTCAATGAGCGCGGTACAAATTGAGCGAAACATTCGCTCTTTTAATCCATGGCCAGTGTGCTTTACCCAAATGGGTGGACAAACAGTAAAGATTTATCAAGCGCAAGTTATCTTGCAATCAGGTAATCCTGGGCAAATTTTATTAAGCGACAAAAACGGTGTAATAGTTGCGTGTGGCGAACACGCTTTATGTATTACGCAATTACAACCGCAAGGTAAAAAACCAATGGCAATTAACGACTTTTTAAATGGTCGTAGTGACTGGGTAACTCCTGGCACAATATTAGGCGAAAATAATGAGTAATGTTCAAAATGTACGAGCGCTTGCCGCTGAAACTTTATATAACGTAGTTGATAAAGGCGCATCGCTTAATCAAGAACTCCCATTTGCAAGCCAAGGCTTGCCGCCTAAAGATAAAGCGCTGCTACAGCAAATTTGCTATGGCGTTTTACGCTACTTACCTAGCCTTGAAAATTACTGCCAACATTTAGTGGAAGATCCACTTAAAGGTAAACGCAGAATATTTCAATTTTTACTGTATGTTGGTATTTATCAACTACAACATATGCGCGTACCGCCACATGCAGCAATTTCAGAAACGGTAAATGCACTTGCTCAACTACGAGCTTTAGGCTTAAAAGGTCTTATTAACGCTATATTACGTAGTTTTCAGCGCCAACAAGTTGAACTTGAAGAAAAGGCAAAGCTAATTCCGGTGTGTTTATACAACCACCCAAATTGGTTTATTAAGCAAGTTAAAGAAGCCTACCCTGATAGCTGGGAAGAAATACTTGCAGAAAACCAACATCAAGCACCTATGTGGTTACGTGTAAATCAATCACAATTTAGCACTCAAGAATACAGCGATATACTTAGCGCTAATGATATTGAGCACACCGTAAACCCTGACTTTATAGATGGGATTAAGCTTGCCAAACCACGCGATGTATTTTCACTGCCTGAGTTTGATACAGGTGCGTGTTCAGTACAAGACGCTGCAGCACAGTTGGCAGCTCGCTTTTTAGAGCCAAAAGATGATGACTATATTTTAGATGCCTGCGCAGCACCTGGCGGTAAAACATGTCATATTTTAGAACTAGCTGATGCAGAAGTACTTGCTCTAGACAGCGATTCAACCCGACTAGAGCGTGTTAAACAAAACTTAACCCGTATTGGTCTTGGCGCCGACTTACAATGTGGTGATGCGTCACAACCACACACATGGTGGGACGATAAACAATTTGATCGTATTTTATTAGACGTGCCTTGTTCGGCTACTGGCGTAATTCGCCGTCATCCTGATATAAAATGGCTTCGTCGCGCATCAGATATTGTAGATTTAGCCGCTCTTCAGGGCGATATACTTAACAGCATTTGGCCACTATTAAAGCCAGGCGGCACATTGGTATATGCTACATGCTCGGTACTTCCACAAGAAAACCAACAACAAGTTGCTAAGTTTTTAGCTAATAACGATGACGTAGATCATATTCCACTTCATGATAAAGACACCGTTACAACGCCAGGATTACAGTTATTACCAGGTGAAAGTGACGGATTTTATTACGCTAAGTTAGTTAAAAAAATCTAATATCGATAACACTAAATCATTAGCCATTTATCATAAATTAAGTGGCTAATATTTTAATTAAATTGGTAATTATAATACTGGTAAATAATGAAAATAATCATACTCGGTGCTGGGCAAGTTGGCGCCACACTCGCTGAAAATTTAGTGGGCGAACAAAACGAAATAACAGTTGTTGATATAGATGGTAACCGTTTACGTGAGCTTCAAGATAAGTACGATTTACAAGGGGTAATGGGACACAGCGCCCACCCTGACGTGTTACGTCGTGCCGGTGCAGAAGATGCCGATATGATTATAGCCGTGACCAGTTCAGATGAAGTAAATATGGTTGCTTGCCAAGTGGCGTATAGTATTTTTAATACACCCACTAAAATTGCTCGAATTCGCTCAGAGCAATATTTAAAGTACCGTGAAAAACTATTTCAAAACGATGATTTACCTATCGACCATTACATTGCTCCCGAAGCACTCGTTACTAAATATATTCGTCGTTTAATTGACTACCCTGGCGCATTGCAAGTACTACAATTTGCCGATGGTATGCTCTCGTTAGTTGCAGTAAAAGCATATTATGGCGGTTTACTTGTAGGCTATGCGTTATCAGCACTTAAAGAGCACATTCCTAATGTAGAAACTCGTGTTGCAGCCATTTATCGCCAAGGTAAAGCGATTAAGCCGCTGGGTACTACGGTCATTGAAGCTGATGACGAAGTATTTTTTATTGCTGCTACCAAACATATTCGCGCGGTAATGAACGAGCTGCAAAAACTAGAGCGTTCATACAAGAAAATTATGATTGCTGGTGGCGGTAACATTGGTGCGGGTCTTGCTCGTTCACTTGAAAAAAACCACACGGTTAAATTAATTGAACGCAGTAAAGAGCGTGCAGAGCAACTATCAGAAATGCTCGATAACACTGTTGTGTTTTGTGGCGATGCATCTGATCAAGAGCTACTTTCAGAAGAGCATATAGAACAAGTCGATGTATTTATTGCTGTAACCAACGACGATGAAGCTAATATTATGTCGGCCATGCTTGCAAAGCGTATGGGCGCGCAAAAAACTATGGTGCTTATCCAGCGTGGTGCTTATGTTGATTTAGTACAAGGTGGTGAAATAGATATTGCTATATCACCACAACAAGCAACTATTTCAGCATTACTAACACACGTACGTCGTGGTGATATTGTGAATGTATATTCACTGCGTAAAGGCGCAGCAGAAGCAATTGAAGCTGTTGCTCATGGCGATGAAAACACATCAAAAGTGGTTGGTCGCGCAATTGCAGATATAAAACTGCCAGCAGGTACAACTATTGGGGCAATAGTACGTAATGACGATGTACTCATTGCTCACGACGACACTATAATTATGTCGGGGGATCACGTTATTATGTTCTTAATCGATAAAAAGCACATTAACGTAGTAGAAAAGCTATTCCAAGTAAGTGCTATATTTTTATAGCTTTATTTTACGCACAAAAAAGCCGCTGACTAAGGCGGCTTTAGTGGAGTATTACCAGTATTTAATTACTGCACTTTTGAAAATTCTTCTTTAGAAATCTCACCATTACCATCAGTATCTAAATCATCAAAAATCTTTACAAGCTGAGGATTAACCTTTGCTTCTTCCATTGTGATAGCACCATCACCATCGGCGTCAAAAGATGAAAAATCGACTGCCGCATAGGCTGCTGATGAAGACGCTAGAACTAAAACTGCAAGTGTTGTATTTAATGTTTTCATAATAATTTCCTAAATAAGTAAAGTCGGTTTACAAAATGCTTTGCTATGGAAGCAATAAAAATTGACTGTGAAAAAATAATTAATAGTTGGCAAATTCTTCTTTAGAAAGCTCACCACTGCCATCTGTATCAAGCTCTATAAACTCAGCCATTAAATCGGTATCTACCGCAGCTTCGCTAGGGCTAATTGTGCCGCTGGCGTCTGTATCTAGACTATCAAAGTCGGATGCTGCAAAGGCAGCTGAAGAAGATGCTAATGCGATAAGTGCTAATGCTTTATTTAAATGTTTCATAACTTAATCCTTCAATATTTCATTTAATTGTCTATCAAAAAAATTGGCTTATAATTTACAAAGTGATTCACACTTCCTTGCTATCCTTTTTTGTAAGCTCCTTGCCTACTTAGATTGTCTTTGGCAATTCAGGAATGAACAGTTTAAATTAAGCTTTTGAAAATTCTTCTTGTGACAACTCACCATTTTGATCAGTGTCGAGCTCTGTAAACATGCTCATTAAATCTGAATTTATTGATGCTTCACTAAGGCTAATACCGCCATTACCATCAATATCAAAAGTATCGAAATCGGTTGCTGCAAAAGCCGCTGAAGAAGATGCTAGTGCGATAAGTGCTAACGCTTTATTTAGTGTTTTCATAGTATGTATCCTTCAATTTTTAAATATGTGGGGCTGTGCGCCTCAGTGTTTTAAGCTTATGCTTGTGAAAACTCTTCTTTTGATAACTCACCATTTTCGTCAGTATCGAGCTCAGAGAATATGCTCATTAATTTTGCATCTACAGATGCTTCAGCTTGGCTAATTGCACCATTGCCATCTACATCTAATGTATCGAAGTCTGTAGCCGCAAAAGCTGCTGATGAAGATGCTAATGCGATAAGTGCTAAAGTTTTATTAATGCTTTTCATAATATGTATCCTTCAAATTTATGTGTGCGATTAAATGCTTTCTTTAAATCACGTTTTCGTTCAGTACAACTAGACTAATACAACTTAAATGCCAGCTTTTAAAAACCATTACTTTTCAAAGTATTAGAGGTTAAATAAACTAAATATGGATAAATACTAGGTGATTTTTGTTGCTTTTTAGCAACACACTTTACAGACACAAAATTAAAGCGAATAAAAACAATCAGTTATGTTTACGCGAAAAGATACAATTTTGATAAGAAATTATTAAGAGGATTCTTTTTTAGAAGAATTGAGTTGAAATTTAGCCAAGTGTTTTGTTAAAAAACAAAATATGGCATTTAAAATAAAAATCAAAGCCTTGTTTTAAAAGGAAAAACAATTAATTTTTAATGAAAATAAAAAATATTGATTAAAAATCAATTGAAAATCACTTTTTGTTGCAAAGAAGCGAAAGTAATTTATTCCGTTGTCGACTCTAGTGCTGAAGGGTCGATAAAATGCTCTTTCATAAAAGTTTGCATCTCACCTTCACTTGCTAATAGCTTAATGCCACAACGTGCTCCGGTAGTATGCTCTTTAACGCTACATACCTCACCTTCAAAGTTTTTATCACTGCTGTTAAGTATTACAGTGCACTGCATATCTTTTATATTTTCGAGTTCTTTATCACTTTTAACGTCAAACATAACTCCCGTTAATGAAATATCTTTAATTACTCCATTAAGTACTCGGTCGTCGCTTAATTTAAGTTTTGCAGGTAATAAGGTGGGTATACGTGTTTGTGAACGCAGAGCAAATAGCTGCACTTGTTTAGGAAAATTAATAAAAATAAGCCGTGCTGGATGAGAGGCAACCGACATTACCTGTTGGCGAAACGCTATAACCTGCCCACCTTCACCTTCTATTAAAGCTCTGACTACAACCATTACACCATCACGTAAATAATCAACAGCTGCAGGTAGGCGTTTTGAATTTGGGTAATTTAAAATAATAAACTTATTATCAAGTAAACCTATAAACTCCGTTTTTACACGTTTACTGTCAGTTGGGGTTAGTATTTCTAAATCAACCATTCCCCCAGTTGTTAACTGGTGTAGTTTTTCTAGGTTTGTAGTTGGCATATCCCTTTCCCAATAATAATTTTTATAGTTAAGCTATCGTTTATCCACGCCAAAATGTTGGTGTAAATAGCACTAATAAAGTAAATATTTCTAAACGCCCAAATACCATTGCAATGGTAAGTAACCATTTGGCACCATCGCTGACGGCTCCGTAATGCGATGCAACATCACCCAAGCCAGGACCAAGATTATTTAAACAAGCTGCTGTAGCAGAAAACGCGGTAATGTTATCCATACCGGTACCCATTAACGCTAGCATAATAATAATAAACACTAATGCATACGCAGAGAAAAACCCCCACACAGCCTCTACTACTTTATCTGGTAACGCTTTTCGACCCAGTTTTATCGAATATATAGCTCGAGGATGCACCAACCTATTAAGCTCGCGCACACCTTGTAAATAAAGCAAAAATACTCGTACTACTTTCATACCGCCACCAGTAGAGCCCGCACATCCGCCAATAAAACTCGAAAAGATTAGTAAGATAGGCAAAAACAAAGGCCAAGTAGAAAAGTTATCGGTAGCAAAGCCGGCTGTAGTACTCATCGAAACAGCTTGAAACAATGCCTGATCGAGGGTTTCGTCGCCATCTGCAAAAATTTCGTTTGATGAAAGCACTGTAAAGCAAATAACCACCAGCGCTAATTGAATACACAAAAACACCTTAAATTCTGGGTCACGTATATACACCTGTATGTTTCTACTTGCTACCGCAGCATAGTGTAGTGAAAAATTAACAGCTGCAATTATCAAAAAGAAAACACATATAAAGTTAATTACAGGGCTATCAAAATGCCCCATAGAGGCATCGTAAGTAGAAAATCCACCAATTGCCACAGTAGAAAACGCATGACAAATTGCATCAAACCAGTTCATTCCTGCAGCCCAATAGGCAAGCATACATGCAACTGTTAACGATACATAAATGTACCAAAGATGCTTTGCTGTATCGGCTATACGCGGGGTCATTTTTGAATCTTTTACTGGCCCTGGTATTTCGGCTCGATATAACTGCATACCACCTACGCCTAGCATTGGCAGTATAGCTACCGCAAGTACGATTATCCCCATTCCACCAAACCACTGTAATTGCTGTCGATAAAACAACACGGATTTAGGAAGGTATTCAATACCGGTAAGCACCGTAGCGCCTGTAGTTGTTAAGCCAGAGAATGCTTCAAACACCGCATCGGCTAACGATAAATTAGGTTCTTGTAAAAATATAAGTGGTAAGGACGCAAACGCCCCTAGTACCAACCAAAACAAAACAACAATCAAAAAGCCTTCTCGTGCTTTTAAGTCCCCGTTTTCATGACGATTTGGGTAATAAGCCATTAAGCCAATAACAACACTAAAAATAAATGCTAAAACAAACGGAACACCGCCACCGTCTTTGTAAATTAAAGACACCAGTGCTGGGGGCACCATGGTAATACTGAACAAGGCAACAAGTTGCCCAAGAATTTTTATGATGGTCCGAAATTGCATTTAGCTTATCGCTTTTATTATTAGTAAATTCAGATTGAGTTGTATCAACCAGATCAAATAGAGTGAGTATGCATAACATGCAATTTGTGTAGGTTATTACTCTTTAATAGTTAACTCAACTGCGCCGTGACTTAAATCAAAAATATCTTTTATTGCCTGCTGTGCTTGGCGACTATCAATAGTGATCTCCCATTTAATATTAGCAGTAAATTGCTTCTCAATATTAAGTACTTGATAGTTGGTTTTTAGTAGCTGCTCAATAGCACCTTGCATGCTGTACTCGCTACTTCCTGTAATTTCAACACTGGGTACTTTAAGCACTGTTTGCATATTTACTAATGCATTATTTAACGAGCCACCGTAGGCACGCACTAATCCACCTGTGCCTAGTTTTATACCGCCAAAGTAACGTGTAACTACAGCTGTTATTTCACCAAGCCCCGAACCCACCAGCACATTTAACATGGGTTTTCCTGCGGTGCCATTTGGCTCACCATCATCCGAAAAACCATAAACATGACTACCACCTGGATTACCAGCTACATGTGCCCAGCAATTATGGCGGGCATCGCCATACTTTTCTTCAATGTTTTTAATAAATGCTTTAGCTGAATTTAAATCGGGGGTATGTGCAATGTGAACTATAAACGTACTTTTTTTAATTTCTTCTTGATGAAAAACATCAGCAGCAGGATATTTATATTCAGACATATTAAAAGCTCAATTAAAAATGGGGCCTAAAGGCCCCGTTCATATGCATATTTTAACGTTTATTCGCTAACACGTCTTTATAGAAATTAATCGAGCGCTAAATTACGCGTCATATTCTCTAAGCTATCTTCGTGAACAATAATGTTGTCTTCAATACGAATACCGCCAAATGGTTTAAATGACTCAACCTTTTCCCAATTAATAAATTGCTTATTATCGGTTTGCGCTAAATCGTTAAGTAGTGAATCAATAAAATATAAACCTGGCTCAATAGTAAATACTTGGTTTTTTTCAATCAAGCGAGTACAACGCAAAAATGGATGACCTTCAGGCGATGGTTGATGTGTGCCCTTTTCGTCACTCATAAAACCGCCCATATCGTGTACTTGTAAACCAAGATGATGCCCTAGCCCATGTGGGAAGAAAGTAGAGGTAATTTTACGCTCAACAATTTCCTCAGCGGGTAAGTTAACAATTTTGAAGTCACTCAGTATTTGTGCGATACGGTTATGGCATTCAACGTGTAAATCACCATAAAGCATACCCGGCTTTAAACCTTTACCTAGTTCGATTTGTTGAACCGTCATCGCTTGTACAAGTTCAGCAAACTCACCCTGCTTTTTAAAATCGTAGGTACGTGTAATATCAGCAGCATAACCATTAAAGTTTGCACCGGCATCAATTAAAAATGAGTTATGAGTGTGTGGCGCTTTTGGATCAAAGTGCGTGTAATGCAAAATAGCGCAGTTTTCGTTAAGTGCAACTATATTGCCATACGGCATTTCATTTTCACTTTGACGTGTTGCCATTAAGTACGCTTGCTGAATATCGAACTCGCTACCACCATTAAAAAATGTGTCACGTGCGGCTTTATGCCCATCTACTGCAATACGGTTAGCGTTGCGTAAACATTCAAGTTCGTACTGCGTTTTATAAGCGCGGTGGTAATGAAAATAGTTAAGTACAGGCTCAGGGTTCATAATACTAAAGCCAAGTGCTTGCGCTACTTCAATGTACTCACCCATATAAGCGTATTTAGCTTTGTCGTATGGTAATAATTTTTCAACTTGATCAGGCTGAAGTAATAGCTCTATATCAAAGTACTCAGCCCAAAAATCACGAGGCTCATCTGGCACTTTATGCCAAAAATCAACTGGTCGATAAAATATTAGTTTTGGTTTGTCGCTACCATTTACCACAATCCAGCAATGGGGATTATCAATAACCGGTAACCACGCTTTAAACTGTGGATTAACTTTAAATGGATAATACATATCATCTAAAAACTGGCGCTTAGCTTGGCCTGAGTGAATAACTAATCCTTCTAACCCTTCGCTACTACAAATTGTACGAGTACGCTGTTGCAGTGTTGCAATATGTTCGGCGTATAAAACGGCTAATTTATCCATTGTTAATCCATCTGTTAAATTTAACTTGCTCTGAGTCTACCACTTATATGCTAAGCGCTCAAAAAAGGGGATATCTAAACGCATTAGATATCCCCCTACTTTAAACTGATGTTTACTAACCGCCCATTTTCATTTCCAGTAGCGGTGCTAGTATATTTCCTTCTCTACCCATTCTAGTGTGATAGACCTGTCTATACGCAAAAACATTTTTTACGTAATCGCGAGTTTCACGATAAGGAATAAGCTCTACCCACAATTCAGCTGGTATAGCCTCATCTGGTAACCAACGTTTTACCCTATGATAGCCTGCATTATATGATGCAGTAGCCAGCACTTCGTTACCGTGGTTTTTCTTTTTTAAATACTGTAAATAACTAGTACCTAATCTTATGTTGGTTTTGGGCTCATACAAACGGCTACTAGTTACACTTCCTTTATTTACATACTCCGCTGTACTTGGTAATAACTGCATTAAACCACGGGCATTAGCATGCGAACGTACATCTGGTGCAAATGAGCTTTCTCTTCGAGCAATTGCGATGCTCCATGCAACATCTATTTTACTGCGCTTGCTGTAACGCTCAAATAAGTCTTTAAACGCAAACGGAAAACGAAGTTCTACGTAATCCCATGCTTTAATTTTTGCTAACGTAAAAATAGTGCTGTCGTGCCAACCTAAATCTGTAGAGATTGTTGATGCAGCTAATTTTTCATCAGCACTCGATGTATTAGTTAAATAATTCCATTCTCGACGCGCTGAAGTAAAGCGCTCCATCTCATAAAGTGCTTTTGCACGCTTAAAGCCTGGGGCATTACTTACTTTATCTACGAGCGCTTGATCAACTATTAAAGGCTTATTATTTAAATCAACCGGAAGCCCTAAGCGTGCGGCAGCTAAAAAGCCGTAATAATCACGATTAGCAGCGACTACTTTCCAAATTTCATCTGCTTTTTGTTGCTCACCACGTTTTGCATAGCTATAAGCTAACCAATATTGCTGACCAAGACTAAGATTATCTTTGCCCGTAAAAAACGCAGCAATACCTTCCCAATCTTGGGTTTTAAGCATATTGCCTAACTGCCACTGTATGAGCTTGCTGTCTAACCGCTCTTTAGGTACTTTGTTTAACCAAAAGCCTGCTTGTTTATGTCCGCTAGAGGCAAGCGATAATGCAAATGTGTAATAAACGTCTGCTTTATCTTCATCGCTATATTTAAATATTTTTTCTAACTTTTCCCACGCTTTTAATGCAAGCTCTTTATCGCGCCACACTAAGCGTTTAACACCATAAATAGCTATTTGACCTTCTTTAGCAGACTTATTTTTATATCGATACAAACCAGCCGATGCGCTTGGGTCTTTACGAACCTTTAAATATAAATCAGCTAAGTAACCTTCATTCTTTGGCAATAATGTTTTTAAATATGGTAATAAACTTTGTGTACCGCCTTCAGCGGCTAAGGTTATGCGTTTCCACACAGTATCTTCTTTCATGTAACCTTTTTTACGCCACAATGAAAAAATAGCATCGCACTCTTCTGGTTGCGATTTACCTACAGCCCACAAATCCGTTACCTGATTAAATATTGCTTTTTCAGGCGCGCCTAAATCTAATTGAAAGTCTAAATAAGTACATGTTAGCTCAGCATTAGACGTTTCGCGGTAATTGCGAATATAGGCTGCTTTTTTATTTGTTTTTTCTAAATACTGTAGCCAAGCTTTACGCACAGGCCACTCGAGTGGTGTATGCTGATAAACCGTTAAATAATCTTCTATCTCTGCCTGATACTTAATATCGGGATTACGTTGCCAGTATGTTTTTTCAACATAAGGTTTTAATGGATGCTCAAGCCCGCTCACTGCTTCTTTAAAGTCTTGATAGTCACCGTATCGCACTTTTTTTTCAGCATCTAAAAATGCATCGTTGTCGATAGCCGCCTCGGCAGAATAAAGAGGAAATATAAATGCAGCTGCCACAACGTTTAATAAATATTTTTTCATAATGTCCTTTAATAAAAAATTAAAGCGATGAGTAAAAACTTTTCAACCACCTTAGCACCAAACCAGCTATATTTTAAACAGCCGATTGTAACCGAGTTAATTTTTTCGTTGCATTTTTAATTTAAAGCAAGCACACTGATTGAAATGCAAACTCATCGTACCAGTCTTAGTTCGTCAACTAGGGAGAATAATAATGTTATATAAAAGCGATTCCTTTGAAGTTAGTTTCATAAAGGAAAACATCGCCGAGTTTAAGTTTTGTGTTGCAGGTTCTGTAAACACATTATCTCAAAAAACTCTTTCAGATTGCGCAGCAGCATTAAAAGAATTAGCCGCCAATACTGATATCAAAGGCATGATTTTTACCAGCGATAAAGACCACTTTATTATTGGTGCAGATATCTTCGAATTTTTACCTACATTTACTAAACCTGAAGAAGAATTAGTAGTGTGGATCAAAAACGCAACTGATGTTTTTGATGCAATCGAAGACTTACCATTCCCAACTCTAAGCGCCATAAACGGTATGGCACTTGGCGGTGGTTGTGAGTGGGCACTTGCTACCGATTATCGCGTAGCAAGCGAAACAGCTAAAATGGGCTTACCAGAAGTTAAGCTTGGCATAATGCCAGGGTTTGGTGGCACAGTGCGCTTACCACGTATCATTGGCGCCGATAACGCAATGATGTGGATTACCTCAGGCGCAGAAAATCGCGCTGCAGATGCCCTTAAAGTAGGTGCGTTTGACGCAGTAGTTAGTGCTGACAAACTTTTAGAGTCAAGTGTATCAACACTTGAGCTAGCAATTGCAGGCAAGCTAGATTGGCAAGCAAAACGCAACGTAAAACTACAGCCACTTAAATTAAACCGTGTTGAGCAAGGCATGAGCTTTGCTATGGCAGAAGGTATGGTAATGGGTAAAACCAAAGGCCACTATCCTGCACCGGTTATGGCAGTACGTACTATTAAAGCAGCGGCAAACTGTACTCGCGATGAAGCAATGGCAATCGAAAACGCTAACTTTGCTAAATTAGCACGTACACCAGAAGCAGCTGCACAAACAGGTATATTCCTAGCTGATCAATACATTAAAGGTAAAGCACGTAAATTTGCTAAACAAAGCGATGTAGAAATTAAACAAGCCGCTGTATTAGGTGCTGGTATTATGGGCGGTGGTATTGCATACCAGTCAGCTTATAAAGGCACACCTATTATAATGAAAGACATCCAACAAGATGCGCTTGATTTAGGTATGGGTGAAGCCTCTAAGTTATTAGGTGCAAAAGTTAAGCGTGGCCACATGCCAATGGAAAAAATGCTTGCCACTCTTAGCAAAATTAAACCAACACTTAACGCGTCAGACCTACAAAGTGCCAACATTATTGTTGAAGCCGTTGTAGAAAACCCTAAAGTTAAGCAAGCAGTACTCGCTGATCTTGAAAAGAGCATGCCAGAAGGCACTGTACTTACTTCAAACACATCAACTATTTGTATTGATTTATTAGCAGAAGCACTCGATAAACCAGAAAACTTCTGTGGTATGCACTTTTTCAATCCAGTGCCAAAAATGCCATTAGTAGAAATTATCCGTGGTGCTAAAACGTCAGATAAAACAATTAATGCAGTAGTTGATTACGCGCTTAAATTAGGTAAATCGCCAATTGTTGTTAACGATTGCCCAGGCTTCTTTGTAAACCGTGTTTTATTCCCTTACTTTGCAGGTTTTAGCAAATTAGTGGTTGAAGGCGCTAACTTTGCAAAAGTAGATAAAGTAATGGAAAACGTATTTGGCTGGCCTATGGGTCCGGCTTACCTACTTGATGTTGTAGGTATTGATACAGCGTTCCATTGTACTGGCGTAATGGCCGACGGTTTCCCTGAACGTATGGCGCGTGCTGATAAAGACCCTGTGACTATTTTTGCCAACGAAAAACGTTTTGGTCAAAAGAACAAAGCCGGTTTTTACAAATACGAAACAGATCGTCGCGGTCGTCTTAAAAAGTCTCATGACGAGACAGCAGTTGAGCTACTAAGCCCAATTACAGACGCACCAAAAGAATTTGATAAACAAGAAATCATCGACCGTTGTATGATTCCAATGATCAACGAAGTGCTACTGTGTTTGCAAGAAGGCATTGTTGCCTCTGCGCAAGAAGCAGATATGGCATTAGTTTACGGTGTTGGTTTCCCTCCATTTAGAGGCGGCGCGTTCCGTTACTTAGATCAAACTGGTTTAGCTAACTTTGTTGCAGCAGCAGACAAATACGCTCACCTAGGTGCGATTTACCAAGTATCTGAGCAAACTCGCAAGTGGGCCGAAGAAGGTCGTGTTTTCTATAAGGTGGAAGGTTAATATCATGAATAATCCAGTAATTGTAGATTGTATCCGCACACCAATGGGTCGCTCTAAAAGTGGTGTATTCAAACATAAACGTGCTGAAGACTTAAGCGCACATTTAATGAAAGGCTTACTTGATCGCAACCCAGCAGTTGATCCAGCATCAATTGACGATATTTATTGGGGTTGTGTACAGCAAACATTAGAACAAGGTTTTAACGTAGCACGTAACGCAGCATTACTTGCCGGTATTCCACACAGCGTACCAGCTGTAACGGTTAACCGTTTATGTGGCTCGTCTATGCAAGCATTGCATGACGCAGCACGCGCAATAATGACAGGCGCTGGCGACACTTACCTAATTGGTGGTGTTGAGCACATGGGTCACGTACCTATGACTCACGGTAACGACTTTCATCCAGGTCTAGCAACAACTATTGCACAAGCATCGGGCTCAATGGGTTTAACAGCAGAATACCTTGCTACGCTTCATGGCATTAGTCGTGAGCAACAAGATGAATTTGCTTATCGCTCACATCAACGTGCACAAGCTGCAACTGTTGAAGGCCGCTTCCGTCGTGAAATTTTAGCAATGGAAGGTCACGCAGCAGATGGTTCGCTTATCTTAGTTGAAGACGACGAAGTAATACGCCCAGAAACAACAGTAGAAGGCTTATCAAAGCTTCGCCCTGTATTTAATCCTGCATCGGGTACGGTAACAGCCGGTACTTCTTCTGCACTTTCTGACGGCGCATCTGCAATGTTAGTAATGAGCGAAGAAAAAGCAAAAGAACTTGGCTTACCAATTCGTGCACGTATTAAAGCAATGGCTGTCGCTGGTTGCGATCCATCAATTATGGGTTACGGCCCAGTACCAGCAAGTAAAAAAGCACTTGCACAAGCCGGTATTACAATTGATGACTTAGGTGTAGTAGAACTTAACGAAGCCTTTGCAGCTCAATCATTACCTGTAATGAAAGATTTAGGTTTAATGGATGTTGTTGACGAAAAAGTGAATTTAAATGGCGGCGCAATCGCACTTGGTCACCCACTGGGTTGTTCGGGTTCGCGTATTAGCACATCGCTTATTCACTTGATGGAAGACAAAAATGTACGATACGGTTTAGCAACTATGTGTATTGGTTTAGGCCAAGGCATTGCAACTGTATTTGAACGTGTTCAAGACTAATTAGTTTAAACATGTAAAACCATCTTGGTGATTAAAAAGGCGAACTGATTTTATTCAGTTCGCCTTTTTTATTAGCTTCAATTTAGCAAAAATTATCCGTTATAAAACCAGTATGTAGTACTACGGAATTATGTGATCGGGCGTATTATTAAATAACGTATTTTGCAGTAATAAAGTTTCAAATAAAATGAACATATTGAGGTAAGTAAAATAGTTAAATTACGCTCAAAATTGCGCTAAACTACCAAACTTATTAATTGCTATACCCTAAGCACTCGCGTACGCAGCAATCACTTTAATTAAACAGGTCAATTTATTATGAGCTTTGATAATCCCGATCACCAATTAGATGCCATAGGTCTTCGCTGCCCAGAGCCAGTAATGATGGTACGTGCTGCTATTCGTAAAATGAGTGATGGTGAAACGTTATTAATAACTGCAGATGACCCATCAACAACTCGCGACATTCCGAGCTTTTGTACGTTTATGGATCACACGCTGGTGGCTAAAGATGCAGAAGAAGCACCGTATAGGTATGTGGTAAAGAAAGGTTTATAAACTGATGTAGGTTGGGTTGAGTTTTACGAAACCCAACGTATCTTATAATAATCGAAATAATTTCACTCATCGTATATATCGTTTAACTTATTATCACTCCCCCAGTTACTCGGTAATTTTGAATCTTTGACATATCGATGAAAACTCGAAAAAGGCCAATTACTGACTTTAGAAACATATTTATGTTTTACAGGGTTGTAGTGGATATAATTAATATGGTTATTTAAGTCTTCTTCATCTCTAATTTTATGCTCCCAATAACGACGCTGCCAAATCCCGCGCTCTCCCTTCGCTATTCGACTTTTATTACAAAATTCTGTTGTTGGAAACTCTCGAGAAAAACCTGATTTTATAAGCCGCCAACGCATTGCGTAATTATTATCGCCTTTTGGTAATTGCCAAATAACATGAAGGTGATCGGGCATGATAACGATTGCAATCGTCTTTATTGGATGCTTTTTTGCCACCTTTGAATATACACGACGTAATAAATCTATATTTTCCACGAGCAAATGCTGAGATCTATCTTCTAAATTTACCGTAAAAAAATAACATGCGCCCGCCTCTAACATACGTTTATAACGCATATTTTTACCTATAAAATAAACAGATAAATAAGAGTATAGATTAGTTTTGTTAATTATAATCAAGGCAAGTTTAAGTCAAACTTATCCACGATATTGTTGCATACTTATAAAACTTGTTTCTGGCGTAGGTTGGGTTGAGTTTTACGAAACCCAACGTATTTAATAACCACCAAAATAGTTTTATTCGCCACACATGTTGGGTTTCGCTTCACTCTACCCAACCTACGAAATCCCCTTGGTGTTAATGCTGAATAAACACTACAACGTCCTTGTCAAAAATCCATTAATTCACTCGTGCAGCTTTAAAACTACCGCTATCACTTCTTCGTTATCGTCACTTGTGGTCTGTCGTAGTCGCTGTAATCAATGCTTACTATGTACGTGCCTTTTATTGCTGGCGTATAACTAAAGTAGTTATAAATAGTATTACAGTCTGCAACAGCTGGCTGACCAAGCGTTAAACTTTGACTTTCTGGATAGTCATCACTGTAACCACAGTTATAGCCTTCGCTAAAATCGGCATCCGCTATTTTAAATTCATATACTTTACCAGGGCTAGAAAATTTAACTTCGGCTTGATAAAGCGCAGGACCAACTGATGTGAACTGATACTGAGGCTCTGCATCCCACAGTGTAAAATCGCCACGTAGGTAAATTGTGCGATCGAGTTCTTGTTGTGGTAATACATCGTTAATCGAAATTTGGCTAGTACATGCTGTAAGTAAACCGGCAATTGCTAAAGTTAAAATTCGTTTCATGGAGATCATCAAATGGTGTCCTTTGCATACAGTGAAAACTAAAAAGCCAGCAAAACGCTGGCTTTTAAAATTACTAATCGGTGTTATTTTTGTAAAACAGAAATATCTGCAATACCTAAAAACAATCCGCTTAGCTGGCTTAAAAGCGCAAGACGATTTTGCTTAACTGCTTCATCGTCGGCCATAACCATTACGTTGTCAAAAAAGTTATCAACACTTTCACGAATACCCGCCAATTGACTTAATGCTTCTTGGTAGTTTCCATCTGCGTAAAGTGGTGCAAGGTCAGTCGCAAATTTTGCTACTTGTGATGCCAATACTTTTTCAGCGTCGTCGCTTAATAAGCTCTCATCAACATTACCTTGGCTGGTGATGTCGTTTTTAGCCAGAATATTGCCTACACGCTTATTAGCTGCTGCAAGCGCTTCTGCTGCGTCTAATGTGCGGAAGTGGCTTACGGCTTTAACACGGCGATCAAAATCAACAGGTTTAGTCGGACGACGTGCAAGCACAGCTTGAATTACGTCTACTTCAATACCTTCATCTTGATACCAAGCACGAAAGCGCCCTAGCATAAATTCAAATACGTCAGTTGATACATTTAAGTTAGTTAGCTTGTCGCCAAACAATGTTTGTGATTTAGCTACTAAGTCTAAAATATCAAGTGGTAGCTCTTTTTCTACCATGATACGAAGTGCACCAATGGCAGCACGACGAAGAGCAAATGGGTCTTTGTCACCTTTAGGTGCTTGACCTATACCAAAAATACCCACCAACGTGTCAAACTTATCAGCAATCGCTACTGCGCAGCTAATTAAGTTTGTAGGTAAGTTATCGCCTGAAAAGCGTGGCATGTACTGCTCGTTTTGCGCTACGGCTACATCTTCGGCTTCACCATCGTGGCGAGCGTAATGCATTCCCATTACACCTTGCACATCGGTAAATTCCATTACCATTTCAGTCATTAAGTCTGTTTTACTTAATAAGCCTGCACGCTGCGCTAACACTTTATCAGCACCTAATTGCTCAGCAATGTAACCCGCAAGTTCACTAATACGCTCAGACTTATCTTTAAGCGTACCAAGTTGCTTTTGGAACAATACGCTATCAAGTGACTCTAGTCGGCTTTCTAATGTTTTCTTTTTATCGGTCTCAAAGAAAAATTGTGCATCGGCTAAACGCGGGCGCACTACTTTTTCGTTACCAGAAATAACCACACTGGGATCTTTACTCTCGATGTTAGATACAAACAAAAACTTATTTAAAAGTTTGCCGTTTTGATCTAATAACGGAAAGTATTTTTGATCGTCTTTCATGGTGTAAATTAACGCTTCGGCTGGTACATCTAAAAATGCTTCTTCAAATGTTGCCGTTAAAGTAACTGGCCACTCTACAAGTGATGTTACTTCTTCTAGTAAATCTTCATCCATAGCAACAACAGCGTTAACTGCTTTTGCAGCGTCTTCTATTTGCGTACGAATTTGTGCTTTACGTTGTTCGTAATCAGCAATAACGTAAGCAGATTTAAGTACGTCAAAAACGTCATCTGCATGGTTAATGCTAATTTTTTCTGGGTGATGAAAACGATGACCTTGAAGCTGGTTAGTTATTTGCTTACCAAGAATTTCGCCTTCAAGTAATTCGTCACCAAACAAAATAGTTACCGTATGCACTGGTCGAATAAATTGTGTTTTATTCGCGCCCCAACGCATTGGTTTAGGTATTGGCAATTTGGCTAGCGCTTTAGTAATTGCACCTGTCATTAACGCTTTGGTTTCTTGCCCTGCTACTTTAGCAATGTGCAATAACCATGCGCCTTTGTCAGTTTCGAGTGTTTGTGCATCTTTTACTTCAATTCCACAACCACGTGCCCAACCCATTGCTGCTTTTGTTGGGTTACCGTCACCGTCAAATGCTGCTTTAGTTGCTGGACCGCGTTTTTCAACTTCTTTGTCTTGTTGCTTAGCTTCAAGCGCTTTTACTTGTAAACCTAAACGACGAGGCGATGCATACCAGCTTACGCCTTGATGCGCTAACTCTAGTGTTTCTAGCTCTGCAGTTAGGTTTGCAGCAAAGGCTTCTGCTAATTTACGCAGTGCTTTTGGAGGCAACTCTTCTGTGCCAATTTCTACTAATAAATTTTGTGCTGACATACTTACTTATCCTTACACAGCGGGAAACCAAGCGCTTCGCGTTTGTCATAGTAACTTTGTGCACACGCTTTTGATAACGCACGAACGCGTAAAATATAACGTTGACGTTCGGTTACCGATATTGCGTGGCGCGCGTCTAGCAAGTTAAATGCATGCGATGCTTTCATTACTTGCTCGTAAGCCGGTAGTGGTAAGTTTGCTTCAATTAACTTTTGGCTCTCTGCTTCACATTTATCAAACTGAGCAAATAAATCATCTACGTTTGCGTGTTCAAAGTTATAAGTAGATTGCTCTACTTCATTTTGATGGAACACGTCGCCGTATGTTACGCGCCCTAGTGGACCGTCTGCCCATACTAAGTCGTAAATACTATCTACGCCCTGAATGTACATTGCTAAACGTTCTAGACCGTAAGTAATCTCACCCGTTACTGGTGAACACTCTATACCGCCAACTTGTTGAAAGTAGGTAAACTGCGTTATTTCCATGCCGTTTAACCAAATTTCCCAACCTAAGCCCCACGCACCTAACGTAGGTGATTCCCAGTTGTCTTCTACAAAGCGAACTTCGTGAGTTAGTGTATCGATACCCATAGCCGCTAAAGAGCCTAAATAAAGCTCTTGGATGTTATCTGGCGATGGCTTTAAAACTACCTGAAATTGGTAATAGTGTTGTAAGCGATTTGGATTTTCACCGTAGCGACCATCGGTAGGACGACGACACGGTTGCACGTATGCACTCGCCATTGGCTCTGGACCAATAGACTTTAAAAATGTTTGCGGGTGAAATGTCCCTGCGCCCACTTCCATATCAAGTGGTTGAATAATGACACAGCCTTGCTGTGCCCAATAATCCTGTAAAGCCAGGATCAAACCTTGAAAGGTTTTTACGTCATATTTTTGCATATTTGGCTTTTTACTATCTGAGAAGTAGCGTGAAAATTACCCTTAGTATACCTTGTGCACACTCAGGTTTTAAGCAGTTTGTGTAATTGAAGAAAATAAAAAAGGAGCCATTAGGCTCCTTTTCTGATCTAAGTATTAATTTTTAAACGTCTAGGTTAACTACACGTAATGCGTTAGTTTCAATAAACTCACGACGAGGCTCTACTTGATCCCCCATTAAGGTCGCAAATAATTGATCCGCGCCTACAGCATCTTCAATCGTTACTTGTAACATACGGCGTGCATCCGGATCCATTGTCGTTTCCCAAAGCTGGCTTGGGTTCATTTCACCCAGTCCTTTATAACGTTGAATATATAGACCACGTTTAGACTCAGCGATCAACCATTCTAAAGCATCCACAAAGTTATCAACAGGAAGTGTTTTCTCTCCACGTTGAATATAAGCGCCTTCAGTAATGATATTTGCAATGTTAACACCAGTTGCAGCAATACGTTGGTAATCACGTGATGCAATAAAGTCATAACTAAGTACATGCGATTTATCTACACCGTGCTGACGGATATTCACAACTGGGTAGTATAAGTTACGCTCTGTATCATGCTGTGTTTCAGCTTTAAAAATAGTCGCATCTTCATCACGAGCAACTAAGTCATCTACTAATTCTTTAGTCCAAGCAATTACTTTAGCTTCATCTGAAAGGTCTTCTTTTTTCAGCTCGCTTTGGTAAATTAAACGCTCCATTACCGTATTAGGGTATTTACGTTTTAAACGCTCGATTACTTTAACTGTGTTTTGGTAATCGTGTACTATTTTCTCTAACGCTTCACCTTCAACAGCTGACGCATCAGTACTTGTGTACAATGCTGCATTATTAAGTGCAAGCGATGTTAGGTATTCAACAAGCGCTGGGTCATCTTTAATATAGCGCTCTTGTTTACCCTTTTTCACTTTATAAAGTGGTGGTTGAGCAATATAAATATATCCACGCTCAACAATTTCAGGCATTTGGCGATAAAAGAACGTTAGTAGTAATGTACGAATATGAGAACCATCCACGTCCGCATCGGTCATGATGATGATACGATGATAGCGTAGTTTTTCAGGATTATATTCGTCACGACCTATACCGCAACCTAATGCAGTAATTAGCGTTGCTACCTCTTGCGAAGATAACATTTTATCAAAACGTGCTTTTTCTACGTTTAATATTTTACCTTTAAGCGGAAGTATTGCTTGGTTTTTACGGTTACGTCCCTGCTTGGCTGATCCGCCAGCAGAG
>NZ_AUTQ01000046.1 GCF_000498095.1 Pseudoalteromonas sp. TB64 | reverse complement strand
CTCGTCGCCATCAGCACAAGCCTTAATGGGTAAAACTGTTGCAGTGATTGGTGGCGGAACTTATCGTCAATTTATATGTGCCAATGTACAAAGTTGCTTAGAGCTAAAAGAAGGTACTACGGCTAAAGAAGGCGCATCGTCTTTTGTTAATCCGCTTACGGCTTTAGCAATGGTTGAAACTATGCGCGCTGAAGGTCATAAAGCGATTATTCATGCAGCGGCTGCATCTAATCTTGGCCAAATGCTAAACCGTATTTGTATTGCCGATGGCGTTGATTTGATTAACATTGTTCGTAAAACAGAACAAGAAACTCTATTACGTGATATGGGTGCAAAGTATATTGTTAACTCAAGTAGTGAAACTTTCCTTGCTGATTTAACGCAATCAATTATCGAAACAGGTGCAACTATTGCGTTTGACCCTATTGGCGGTGGTCAATTAACTAGTGACATTCTTAACTGTATGGAAGTTGCAGCAGCGCGTGATATGAAAGAGCATACAATTTATGGTTCTGATACTTTTAAACAAGTATATATTTATGGTGCATTAGACCGCGGTCCTATTACACTAAATCGTAACTTTGGTTTTGCTTGGGCCGTAAATGGGTTCTTATTATTCAATGCATTAGGTAAATTAGGAACGGACACTGTGATGGCTATGCGTAAACGTATAGCAAATGAAATTACCACAACGTTTGCAAGCAAATACACACACGAAGTGTCGTTAGCAGAGGTATTACAATTACAGTCGATAGAAGCTTATTCTAAGCAGGCTACAGGTGAAAAATACTTAATTAAGCCTCAGGCTTAATTAAACATCTAGATTGTTATTTATTAGCTAACCGGTTTTAAATATTCAAAGCAGATACTAATCATAGTGTCTGCTTTTTTACTTGTTCATAATAAAAAACAGAATTTCAAGCTCTATTATTATGCCAATCTGCTTAGATGTAGGGTCTATTTTAAGATAGGAAAATTGCACTATAGTAAGGGGAAATCTTATATCGAGCTGTTCTAAATGAAAATTTTACAGCGATCTGAAGGGATTTAATTCGTTCAATTATTAAAATACTTATGCAGATTAGTGTTAAATACTAACAGCTAACAAAAAGCTCACCATATCAACCCTCGTTTGGTGTTAAAACAATGATTATTGTTTAAAATAAATTCCAAACCTAAAAGGTCAAAAGACCCTAATCACACACGCTCAAAACAACCCCAACGTTGTAAAACCAAATGCCATATTGAATATTTACCGAGTACACAATTTGTGAAATGATGCCCGTCTCTTAGGGGAGTAGCCTGCTAAAAATACAACTGTATTAAACTAATGAGTAAGTTTATCAACACAATATCACCCATGTGTATGGTAACTTTGTGATGTTGTAGCAAGTATTATCGGCAACTAAGCCGCCCTAATTTGAACAAATTTAACCTTAAATGCTCAGTAGTTCTTCTTGTTTTTTATACATCACTTACGCAATAACACCCTTTTGTATCAGCAATTAATAATTCCGAATTAAAACCTGCGGCTAAGTTTGTAATTACTGTTTCAACAAAACCACTGCCTTGTGAGCACGCTAAACCTTCAGATAAAGGGCCTGCATAAACAAACTTCCCATTTTTATCGATAATTACCGCAGCCGGTGTAGCTGGTATAACGTGTTTTAAATTTTGCGAAAAAGGTAACTGTACAATGTTAATCCCATTATTTTTAGCAAACTTTTTTAGTGATGATATGTGGTTTTTTGCTTGCTTTGCACAACCGCAACTTGGTTCCATAACCAATACAAGTGAGGCAGCATTGCCATCATCCCATGCTAATTGCTTTTTAAAATCAGCGAACCAGCTCTTTTGTAATAGCATTTGGTTACCATCAAAAGCTTTTAACTGCCCAGCCTGAAAGTACACAAGCCCAGATACAACAAAAGCCAACCACAGAAAAATGATCAGCTTTAAAAAATGAGGGCTATTTGAACTTAGCAATACTTTGCTCTAACACATCAATACTCACATCAATTAGTTGCACTTTAGCGGTAAGTTGCTGCACTACTTTTGTATCTTCGTGCTGATTTTGTCGCATAAAGTCCGTCCCTTGTGCTATTTGTGCGGTATTAATAGCTTGCTCTGCAACAACTTGAGCAACTGAATCAGTACTCACTGACACGGCTTTAATTTGCTCACTCATCGCAGATATATTTTCTTTCATTGCAGTACTTATTGCTGTTAAATCAACAACAAAATCGACACATTGACTCATAGACTGTGTTGACGTTTTACTGTTATTAACTAGATCTTTTAGCGTAAGCCCAATTTTATCTGTGGTCGCTTTACTATTATTAGCAAGCGATCGTACTTCAGATGCAACAACTGCAAAGCCTCTACCATGCTCCCCCGCCCTAGCGGCTTCTATTGCTGCATTAAGCGCAAGGAGGTTTGTTTGCTCTGCAATACCTGATATTTCATTAAGTAACCCCGAAATAACATCTCCAGCTGCAACTAAGTGGTTAATTTGCTCTTCAGTATGATTTAAAAGTGTTAGTAATTCTCTACTTTTACTGTCGGTTTGTAATACATCTTTTAAAACACCGCTTGCTGCTTGGGTAATATTATCAACTTGATGCTTTAAAACTTCACTTTCTTTTTCTACAAGTTTGAAACCATTAGCAACTTGAGCGCCTGAATTAGCAATTTCGTCTGTTTGCTGCGTGCGCTGTTGAGCACCATCTGCTAATTGGTCATGTACCTGAATTAATTCTTGTGAGTTTGTTTGCAAAGACGCTGATTGGGTTTGCACTTGCTTAATTACATTACTTAAATAATCAAGTAGTGTATTAAAACCATTTACTGCTTCGCTTTGTGTATCATCTGCGCGTAACGAGAGCTTTATATGTTCAGGGTCTTGCATTATTTGTTCTGTAGCAAAACCAAGTGAAAGCCCTGCGCTGCGTTCTTGTTTTAACGTTATTGCTATGTAAGCTACAACAACCACTTCCACTATTGCATAACCAGCGTGAATAAGCACAGTTGTAAAAGCAAGTCTATCTGGGTCAAACACATAAAAGCCGGTGTTTTGTGTCTGCAAGTAATAAAATGATAAATGATGTACTGCCACAAACAAAATCGCAGTAATAAATACACGCCACTGCACAAATACGATTAACATTGGCATTAAAATGAATATTTCAAAATGTACTTCAATTAATCCAAAGGTTTGTTGTATATGTAAAAAAGAGAACATCATTATCGCAGCAGCAACTACATGAGGAGTTATAGAGCTATTTTGTTGCGTGTTTAAGAGCCATATCGGTAATAATGATAGTGGTAAACCTATCATAAAAGCTTGTAATAACGTGTCAAAATACAAGCCTATAGCAATAGACTCGACAAATAAAAGACTAAATATAATTGTAAATAACCGGCTGACACTAGACATAAAAACCTTAAATTTTGTTTATATTACTTTTTAACAAGCTGACGAGCATGATACGTAAAAAATGAAAAATAGTTCATAAGTTAAAATAATAAATGGTACATTTTATAAACCTTTATCTTATTGCCAACATATAAGTAACTTACTTAATAATAGTGAGTACTTTCTTAAATGTAGGCGTTGCTGCTTTTTTAGTCCACTGAAAAATAACCGTTTCCGCACATGAAATTACAGCACCAGCTTGTCTTAATTGTTCGATAGCAATCTGCTCATGGTTTTTGTTACGTGATCCAATACCATCAGCAACGACAAAAACATCAAAACCACTTTGTAATAAATCCAAACATGTTTGTAGCACACAAACATGTGCCTCCGTTCCAACAACTACAATTTGAGGACGTTCATAACGCTTTAATAACTCTAAAAATCCAGGCTCAGCACATGCGCTAAAATGTGTTTTATCAAAGTAACTAGCCTGCGGTAAACCATCTCTTATTTGTTGGAGCGTACCACCTAAGCCTTTTTTATATTGCTCAGAAATTAAAACAGGTACATTATGAATAACACTCGCCTGCGATAATTTTAGTGTGTTGGTTAAAATATCAGAAAAGCCACCGATTGCAGGGGCTAATTTTTCCTGTAAATCAATAATCAATAATACACTTTTTGTAGCATCTACATTACGTACAATATTCATATAGCTTCACTTGTACTTTAAGTCATTATTTATACAGACTAACCTAAAATTAATATAATGCGCACCTAGAATTAAAGATTAAATTGAACGAAGCTTTAACTTTTCATCCATAAGAAACGTAAAGTACATAACCAACTCAATACATGCATTATCTCTGTGTACAGCTATTATTGTTAAGTGCGTTATAACTATGAGGTACTGACTTAATTTTAGCTAAAAATAAACATACAACTTAAAAATCAGTCTACTGTTGCAACTCTATATTAAGTAAGTATATTTAATATAAAAAGTTATGCTATATTCAGTATTTATTCAGGTACAGCAATTCTAATAAGGTGCGTCTGTTAGTGAGCTTTAGCAAGTTATTTTTCTCTATTATTACTTTTGCAATTATTTGTGCAGGGAATGCTTCTGCAGCCCAAAATAATGCTCAGCAATTGCAACGAATTTCAACCGAGGAAGGTTTATCTCATAGCTATGTAACCAAGTCATTACAAGATGATTTAGGCTATGTATGGATAGCTACCGCACAAGGTTTAAATAGATTTGATGGCTACCATGTAAGGAGCTTTGATGGTGGTTTAGGCTTAGATGAATACAGTGTTGCTACTTTATTTGAGACTAATGATGGGCACATAATTGTTTCAACAGAGCTCTCGGGAGCTTATTTAATTAACCCAACCACTCTAGCTACCACTAAAATTTATTCTGGAAAACCTCCTACAGAGTCAAGCATATATTCTTCAATTTCAGCAATGGCACAAAAAGAAGACATATTTTATTTTGCAATACGTAATCAAGTTTACATATTCAACCCAAGCGATAATACGTTAACTCTAGAAATAAGCATGCCAGAGGAAACCAACTTTATTCGCGCTTTAAATATATACAAAGATAGTTTGTATATAGGTACAAATGGTGGCTTGTACGTTAAACAATTAAATAGAACGAATTTTGAAAAGATTGAGCTTCATCAAACTACTCTCGATACCGCCGACAGTAATAATATAAAGTTTTTAACAATAGATTCTCAATTTGGTTTGTTAGTAGGTACAGTTGAAGGTATGTACGCTATAGGGTTTGATAATTATCGCCTTTTAGACACATCTAACGTATCTACACTTATCTCTAGCTATAATATTTCAGATTATAAAAACACACCCTATGGCGAATTTATAGCAACAGAACAAGGGCTTTTTCAATATTATCGGGATACTGGCAGCACCGAGCTTATTTTAAATTTTAGTAGCAGTAAATTTAATATCACCGAAGATAACATAAACAGTTTAATGGTAGATAAAACGGGCATGTTTTGGCTGGCATCGCGTACTCAAGGCGTGTTTACATGGGCAATTCAAACTAGGCGATTTAATAAAATAATGTTGGACGGTAACAACGTTATTAATACTATTTACCAAGATAACGATAACTCAATTTGGTTTGGAACTGATGATGGTATTACCCATATATTAAATAATTCAAAAAAATCTAAAACCTACCTTAAATCAGACGATAAAAAAGCAGAGTATGGTCATTTTGCTATATTTAATATTATTCCTGCTCACTTAACTTCTGAGTCAAAATTTTTGTGGCTAGTGCGCATGTATGACTTGGTATTATTTGATAAAACAACAGGAAAAATAATCCCTAAAAAGCATCAAGATGAAAAACAAGGGATGCCTCGTAATTATTATGGACTTGCACAAATAGGCGATGATATTTTTGCTTACTTTACCGATGATAACTTTTTTATTTTTAATGCAAAAACAGAAAAAACAACTGTTATCGAAGGGCTTAAAGATCAAGTAAACCCTTTAACCGCGTATACCTTTCATAAACCGCTAAGCACTCATCCAGACGAATTACTAATAGGCACTTCAACTCATTTATATAGATATAAAGAGTCAACACAAACCCTAACAACAATATATACAGCACAAAACGTACAAGGAAAAAATTATCATACTGTTGACGATTGGATTATAGATAAAAACAATATTTTATGGCTTGCAACAACGAAAGAAGGCTTGGTTGGTGTAGATGCTAATAATTATAAAAGAAAATACCATTTGAGCATGCGAGATGGCTTAAAAACAGAGTCTATTTACTCCTTATTACTCGATGAATATTCTTTTTTATGGATTAGTAGTAAAAATGGGCTTTACCGCCTCAATGTAGATACACAAGCACTTACGGCTTACACTATTAAAGATGGGCTCTCGGTGAGTCAATTTAATGTTGTTGCTGCTAGAAAGTTAAATAACAACAACCTCGTATTTGGCAGCGGTTATGGCGCGCTTTCATTTAATGCTGCTGATTTTATAGAGCAACCTACTGATAGTGAACCACTGCAAACTAAAATAACGGATGTAACTCTCCTATCACGAAAAGTTAGTTATCACCCTTCTCAATACTCATTAATACCTTTGGAAATTAAACATGATGATATTGGTTTAGAAATCAGTTTTTCTAACTTTGACTTTCAGAACATAGATAAAACACGTTACGATGTTTCTTTAATTGGACCAACCTCATTAAATTATGAAAATTTAAAATCAAATAAAATCTTCTTTACTAAACTCCCTCCTGGCGATTACAAACTTAACGTGTCGTCACACAATTTAAATGGCACTACTTATAACAAATCTAATGCACTGCAATTTCATGTTGCTTATGCAACTTGGCAATCACCAATAGCCTATATTTTTTATACATTGTGTATCATTGCTATTTTACTGCTCATTTTTTGGCAATATAGAAGTCGACAAATTGAGATTGGAAAAGCCCATAGGGCAACGGCAAACTCACAAAAGCAAACTAAGTTAGCACTAAGTAATAATAGAAGTGGTATATGGGACTATAGCTTTAAAGATGGCTCAGTAAACACGCAACGAGGTAGTGAGTTAGGCTATTCTGATTTACCAGATAGAATACCGTTAACGGACTTTTTAAAGATAATACACCCAGATGATCGCAGACGATTCGAAAGCCAGTGGGTTACTTATACAACGCAAAATAAGTCGCAGCAACATTGGCAAGCCACTTATCGTTTACGCCACAAAGCGGGACATTGGTTATGGTACCAAGATACAGGGCAGGTTATATATAAAACATCGTCAGCAGAGCCTATGTATGTGTCTGGTATATATACAAACATTACCGATCAACGTGCAAACGAGCAACAGGCAAGTATTTTAGGTGAGGCATTTAGTCAAATAAACGATTGGCTACTTATTTTAGACGATCGATTAATGCCTTTTTCAGCTAATAATAGTTTTATTGATACATTTTCAAACTCAAAAGATACAACCAAACTTAGCCCTAAACTGTTTATTAATGCAATGGGTAAAGTAAAGTGTAAAGAGTTTACTGCTAAACTTAAATCGTTAAAACCAAAACAAAATTGGCGAACAGATACATATATAAATACAACAAAAAATAAAAATCATCCTATTCACTTAAGTGTTACTGCGGTTGCTAAAGAAAACAATCAAGTAAGTTACTATGTGGTTGTTATATCTGACTTAACCGAGCAAAAACGCGCCGAAGATGAACTTCGTTATTTAGCAAATTACGATCCTTTAACACACTTGCCTAACCGTAGTTTAATGTATCAAAAAATTGAAAACGCGATTAAGGAAGCTCAAAACAATAATACTCAGTGTGCTGTTTTATTCATAGATTTAGACAAGTTTAAACCCGTTAATGATTCATTTGGGCATGCCATTGGCGACAAACTACTATTCAACATAACTCAGCGTGTAAATAAAACCCTTAATAGCAACGCCACTTTGGGGAGACAAAGCGGTGATGAGTTTTTAGTACTTATTCAAAATATAGAGTCAATACACTCTTTAAACCAAATGGTTAAAGGTATAAGTAATGAATTTGCTAATAAAGTTGTTATAGAGGACTTTTCTATCAATATATCGGCAAGTATTGGTGTAGCACTGTACCCTTTTGATGCTAATTCAACCGATACTCTAATAAGAAACGCTGACGTAGCAATGATGCATGCAAAACAAAATGGTAGAAATGGGTTTAAGTTTTTCAGCGAAAAAATGAATGAAAAAATAAAACAAAAGTTACTTCTTGAAAACGATTTAAAAGACGCAGCTAAAGACAATCTTATTTTTAATAATTACCAACCAATTATCGACGTACAAGCAAGAACAATTAATGGCGTTGAGTTACTTATGCGTTGGAAAAATAAAGGGCAGCTTGTCTCTCCTGCTAATTTTATTCCTATTGCCGAAGAAACAGGGCTAATAGAGTCACTTACTGAGCAAGCATTAAAACGTGCGCTGATTGAATTGGCTCCAATTTTAAGTAACAACCCTTTGTTTTATATTTCTTTAAATTTATCACCAAAGCATATTTTAAAAGGAAATATAGCAGAGCGTCTGCTGTCTATTATTAGTGATCAGCAAATAAGCCCAATACAACTTCGTCTCGAGATAACAGAAAACACCTTACTAGAAGATAAAGTTAAAGCAGAAAAACAGTTACAGAAACTGAAAAAAATAGGATTTAAGCTACTACTTGACGACTTTGGAACAGGTTACTCATCGCTTACGTACTTGAGCCAGTTTCCTATTAATGTAATTAAAATTGACCAAAGCTTTGTAAGCAGTATCGGGATTGAAAAAGGCGACGAATCGATTATTAAAACAATATATTCATTAGCTGAAAATTTAGAGTTGTCTTGTATTGCCGAAGGAGTCGAAACACGTAAACAAATGACATTTTTAACGAGTATGGGTTGTCATATACAGCAAGGCTATTATTTTGCTAAACCCATGAGCGCTAAAGATTTACGCGCGAGTGATTGTTTTATAAAGATTATCGACTTAATCTAAGTATTAAAAATAGCTCATACGCTTATTAAAAAGCCTAGGAGCTATAATTATTGAACTTAGATGGTTAGTGAATATGCTGATGTTCTTCGTGGCTTTCTATTTGTAATACACTGTTTTTAACATTAAATTTTTCAGATAACAGTTGCTCTACTTTTAAGCGACATGCTTCATCATGTTTTTCAATCGTACAGTGTTGTTTAAGCACAACGTGAGCACCTACAACAATATCTTTGTACTTACGCGTAACAGTGACATTGTGCACATTATGAACATGCTCTATATGGGTTATTTCGTATTCTAGGTCAGTTACTTTAGGAAGTTTTGCTTTATTTAATCGCAACCCTTTTATACAGCTAATAATAACTTTAACGCCTGTAAACAATACAAAAGATGCGATTAGCATACTCGATAAAATATCAATGATATCCCAACCAGTAAAGTAAATAAGTATGCCAGCAACAAAGGTCGAAACCGTTGAAATTAAATCAAAAAACGAATGTAAAAATACTGCATAAATATTAATGCTCGCTTTACGTCCTTTGTATAAAACCCAAGCGGCTGCACCATGAAACAAAAAGCCAATACCAGCAATAGTCGACATTAAAAAGCTATTTATAGCGAGTTCATGTCCCTCATGATGATGGATAAAGCGCTCGCCACCTTCGTATAAAATGACTAAGCTAATTGCTAAATATAAAAAGCCATTGATGAGTCCACCAATCAGCTCTGCCCGTTGATGCCCATCGTTGTAGGTTTTAGCAAAGTGGATCGCTAAGCTTGAAGCTATTAAAGCTATAAAAAGCGAACTATTATGAACAAACAAATGCCCTGCATCGGCTAGTACCGCGAGTGAATTTGAATAATATGCGCCAATGACTTGAATAAACATGAACGAACACGTGATCGCCAAAGCAATTAATAGCCGACGGCGAGAAGCCTGGTGTGTAGTGATTTCTGTCATGAAATGCTTGAATTACCTATACTAAAAATGCAAATAAGCCTTTAGAAAGGCTTATTGAGAAAAGAGTAATGATATACAGTATCAATTATAATACGTAGACTAAATAAACGCACTAAAAAATTCGTTAAATGGATAATACTGTACTAAAAGTAATTAAACAGGTATAAAAATCATAGTGTAAAAATACTTTACATAATAACTAGATATATAAATATGGAGAGATGAGTGGAGGTATATTCAATAAATAAGATGCGAGATACTTTATCTGTCTTCCCTCTTGCAATTTTACTACATGATAATAGTACTAATTCTTATTATGCTAATAAATCGGCTCAAAAGCTCTTTCATATAGATGAAGAAAAATTATGTAACCGTGCTCAAGTTAATATAACGTTTATGAGCCCTCAAAGTAAAAAGCGATTTTCTATTGATGCGCTTTTCGATCGTTACATAAATCCGCATACAGATAACCACATAATCTTAAATATCAAAAAAGACAAATTACGACTAAACGCTAAACTAGCTAATCTCAGTAACACTCTTTCGTTAATTACTTTTGAGCATATTCATACGCATATTGATGAACAGAATCACTTTGATAATATTATTTCTAAAATTTCAACCGAATTAATAGATATACAAAACGATAATATAAACGATCAGATTGATTATGCCTTAAAAGCTATTGGCAATGTTTGCCATGCAGATCGCAGCTATTTATTTAAATTTAGTAACGATCGAAAAAGCATGTCTAATACACATGAATGGGTCAACGAAGGGGTAACGCCTTTTATTGATCGATTACAAAATGTGCCAGATAGCGAACTCCCCTATTTTTTTGATGTTATGAACGTTACACATATTTTTAAAGCCAGTGATACAAGCGAATTACCGCAACAAGCTAAAGCTGAAAAAGATGAGTTTGAATTACAAAAAATCAAATCAGTGCTTTGTATTGGATTAAGGTATGACAAAGAAATAGTCGGCTTTATTGGCTGCGATTGCGTTAAAAAACAACGAGATTGGAGTGATGTTGACCTAATTCGGTTAAAGCTCGTTGGCGAAATGATCGCAAATGCATTTAAAAACATTAACTACAAAGAAGAGCTTGAGCAGACTCAACGGCAACTAATTAATGCCAATCAAAAGCTTAACGAGTTGGCAAACACTGATGGATTAACAAATATTGCTAATCGTCGCCGGTTTGATGAAACGCTCAAAAATGAAATTAAACGTTGCGCACGCTACAAACAATCAATTTGTTTGATTATATGCGATATCGATTTTTTCAAGCTTTATAACGACAATTACGGGCATCAGCGAGGCGATGAAACTTTAAAACGAGTTGCAAGTTCACTGCACAATTTATGTAAGCGACAAGGCGATTTAGCCGCGCGTTATGGCGGTGAAGAATTTGCTATTATATTGCCTGCAACCAATAGTACAAATTGCAAAGTGTTTACTGCGCTTATTCAAAAAGAAATTGCCATGTTAGCAATAAACCATAACTATTCAAACGTAGCTAAACACGTAACACTTAGTATAGGGTTTTATACTTTAATACCTGATAAGACAACGACCCCAGAGAGCATTATTCATAATGCCGACAAAGCGTTATATATAGCTAAAGAAACGGGTCGAAATAAAGTATCTGAATTTGTAATAAGTAACCAAAATAAAAATTCATAAATCGGCTTTACTGTTTACAACTTACTATTGAGTGGCAATATTTAGATTAAAGTACAACTGGCGGCTCAAACTGCCCGCTTTTTATACCTGAAATTTGCAATACCGTGCCCTGTACATCACAGGTTAAATTGTCGACGCTATCGTAAGCCGAGGTAACAAATAGCAATTGTGCATTTTCACCGCCAAATGCCGTACATGTTGGTTTTATTGCTGCAATATCCAGAGTTTCTATTATGTTCGCTTCTGGCGACAAACATATAACACAACCCATTCCCCATACTGCTAACCATAAATTACCTTCACTATCGACAACGCAACCATCAGGGTCAATATCTGTATTGTCAAAGCGATAAAACTCATGTGCAGCACTGTTTGGCGCTCCAGTTTGCGCATCAAGGCTCAACATATAAATACAACTTGTTAGCGAATCACAGTAGTAGGCACGCAAGCGAGGTTTATCAAAACATAACCCATTCGGAATTGTTAACTCTGTTACTACGCATTCAATTAGCTGTTTATAGTAACGATAAATTTTACCCTGCCCTTTTTCAGCATTTACGTGCATGGTGCTTAACCAAAAACCTCCCCAAGGATCGGCACGTCCGTCATTTGAACGAGTATTTGGCTGATCGTTCTCTATAGCTATTATTAGCTCTCGCGTATTACTAATTATATGGTAACGATAAATACCCGTATTTGTGCCAAGTACTAAATAGTCGGCATTTAACCAAGCAATAGCAGTCACTGTATCCGGCATCGTTACTTGATTAATAATAGGGAGAGTTTGCGACTCAATATTTTTAATATCGGTGGATATTGTGTTTAAAGTTTTTTTTGAAGTGTTATTTACTTTTTTGCTAAACAGAGTTTTTTTATCAATATCTACCCAAAATAACGTATTAAGCAGGGGATGCCAAAGAGGGCTCTCTCCCAATCGATTTTGCGTGCTATTAAATACTGTTACTTTAAAATCTAGCATAATTATTATTCTGTTTATTAACAAAAACTTGAAGATCTAAACCTTATCAGAAAACATTAAGCTGTGCGACGCTATAAGCTGTATAAATACTGATATATGCAGTGTTTTTAAGTATATATATAAAAACCTATCGAGTTCCCCCCTCATGCTTACTTGGCTAAATTACTCTTTATTACGGCATTAATTTTATAAAAACAGTTACTGTAATTTAATAAATAATTTTAGCCCTGAACTTACTTTATATTTATGCGCACATACCTTCTCTCGCTCTTTTGGCGGTTAATTGGTACCATAAATAATGAATAAAAAGAAGTTATGATTATGATTAATAACACAAAAAATACGCTTGTAGTTGAAGGTGGTGCTATGCGCGGTATATTTGCTGCAGGTGTACTTGATCAGTTTTTAAAGCAAAACTATCAACCATTCGAGCGCTACTTTGGCGTATCGGCTGGTGCAACCAATATCGCAGCATTTTTATGCAAACAACCTATGCGTAACTACAAGGTAATTACCGATTATTCTTGTCGTCCTGAGTTTATTAATTTAGCACGCTTTATTAAAGGGGGTCACTTATTTGATTTAGACTGGCTATGGCAAGAAACAATCCGCGAAGTGCGTCTGCATACCGAAGTATTTGAGCAAATCCCACATGAGTTTTACATTGTAGCGACTGCTATAAAATCAGGTGATGCACAATACTTAAAAGCCACCAGTAACGATATGGTCCATCAATTAAAAGCTTCATGCGCAATTCCAATTGCATACAGAGACAATCCAATAATTAACGATATAGCAATGACCGACGGCGGTGTAGCCGACTCAATCCCTGTAATAAAAGCGTATGAAATGGGTGCACGCGAAATAACCGTTATTTTATCTCAGTGTTTGGGGTATCGTAAAAAGCCAAGTAAAGCACCTTGGCTTACTAAAAAAATATATAAAGACTACCCAGGGCTAATACAAACAACATTAGGCAGAGCTGATTTTTATAATAAAAGCATCGACTTCATTATGAATCCGCCTAATGACTGCAAAATTAATATTATTGCACCACCTAGTAACTTTAAAGTTGGACGCACCACTAAAAAATTTGAAATACTTAATAGTGGTTATAATATGGGTATTGAAGCCGCTAAAACATATTTAGGCTAACACCCTATTATAAAATGAATCTAATCTAATAACTGAGGGGCTTTACCGGCAATTATTGCAGTTAGTAGCCCTGCAACCATTGCACCTGCGATTGTACAAATTACGCCACCAATAAAACCATAAACACCTGTAAAGCACATTACTGATATTATAAATAATATAGTGCAAAACAATGCTTTAATTGGTCGTGTTATTGTATTTTTACGCAGGTTCAGCATCATTAATAATAAACTCACCATAGCTGTCAGTATCAATAATTCATTCATGGAACTTGCGCCTCTAAATATGGTTTTGTTGACGTTTTTATTTTTAAAGCACACCAAATACATACTATACCCACCAGCATAAAGCTGGCATCGACAACTGCGACTAGCCCACTATTAAAATTAATAATATTACTGTGACCAAATAAAATATTTAACGGTAATACAGCACTAAGCACCAAGCCACAAAGTAAAAGTGTTAGTTTAAAGTAGTTTTTATAATGCATAGGAAGTAATCCAATAAGTAACCACCCTAACCAACTATAAAAGAATATCGGTCCAAAATAAGCATTTTGTGCAGCACCACTTACACTGTAATTTAGTATTACTTGCACTGGAAATAATACAAAGCTTGCCAACACTAAGCCACCACAACTACCAATTATAAAACGGTTCCAACGAGCATAAGCACTCAATGTTAAATTGGGGTTACTGCCACGAGTACGTTTCGCTAGCCACATCATCATTCCCGATATAGGCAATAGTGCCGTACTAAATCCGAGTAATACCCATAGTAATTTAACAAAAACACCCGAAAAATTACCAAAGTGCAGCGGAAACATCAGCTCTATTACTTTTATCGATATACCTGAAATATCACCAAAACTACTCATCGACTGTACAAATTCACCATTTCCTTGATAATGCAATAACTGAGATGCGACAGCCTCACCACCTAACAAACGTATATATACCTGCGCGTTTGCATCATTATGCGCCATTATGGTTACATCTCTAACTATTGCATCGGGGTAACGACTGTGGGCATTTTCTAAAATAGTGTTTATTTTTGTAGGTTGCTTAACGTGACTAACCACAGTTTCAGGAATTGCAGTAAAAGTCTCTATTAACTTATCTTGATCCCCACCAAAGCTTACAAATGCAGCCGCTGGTAATAAAATAATGGTTGCTAGTCCTAAAAATGCACCTGTAAAACCAATAACGACATTAAATACGCTTCCCCAAATACCAATTACTTTATGAGCATCACTTATTGCTATATCAAGCCCTTTACCACGCCTAAAAGTGAATAATTCTTTTATCAATTTACGATGAATAAACAAGCCAGTCACTGCACTAACGAGTAACGTTAAACCTAAAAATCCAGTAAGTATTAAACCTATTGGTCGTCCTAAGTGTAAATCAGCATGAAATTCACCAATATAAGTAGGTGCATCGGTTTTTTTACCAGCATAAAATGCTTTGCTCGGCCCGTAATATGTATCTACTAACGCTAAAGTGTCTGGATGAAACTGAAATACCTTTGCAACCTCCTCGCTATAATTTTCATCGCCATGATGAGATTCATACACCAGTGTTAATAAGTAAAAATTATGCCCACTTGGCATATACACATGAATATTCTCGCCAAATTCGCTTGGTACTTGTTTATAGTATTCGTTCACGAGTCGGCTAACTTGAGTACTTGGTACGTATTGGCTTGTTTGTAATTCAGGGTTTGCCCAAATTTTTAATTCAGGTCGCGACAACACAGCCAATGCACCGCTAAATGCGATAATAAATAATAATACGGCAGTAACTATGCCAACCCAGCTATGTAATAAAAATAGCTTTTTTAAAGTAATCGATTTCATCCTTGCCCCTGCGTTAACGCCCAAAAACTCATTAATCCGTGTGAAGCACACAAAAAAAGCATAACGACAAAAGGTTGCCACACCTTTTGCGCTAAATAAGCATAAATAAATAACGCAGTCCAAATTATTGGAAACAATAAAATCGGCAATAAAATTTGCTCATTCATTCCAAATGGTAAGTAAGTAGTCATTCCAGGAATTATTATAACGGCAGTAATAAGTGCAAGCACACATGCCAAAAAGTGCCGTCTACGCGTTGCGTTAAACGTTTTTTTATTATTCATTATTTATCCATAAAACTAGCGAGTACATACACAAAACCGTACATACAAATGATAACTATTGTTATTATATTGTTTGTTTGTGTATTAATGCAATTCATTAAATAAATTTTAGTTGTAAAAGCGCTTTTGATATTGCCTATAAACTTTTATCCTACGCGACACTTTTGGCTTTAAGTACGCACCCTGCGTACATTTTTATTTAGGAACATATTGAGCGTGGACATTATTAACGCAATTATTTTAGGTATTATCGAAGGTATAACTGAGTTTTTACCCATTTCTTCAACTGGGCATTTAATTGTCGTATCAAAATGGTTGGGGATAGAGTCAACCGACGCAAATCTTGCATTCGAAGTTATTATTCAACTAGCAGCTATATTGGCAGTACTTGCCAATTACAAAGACAAATTCAGCCCTAAATATTTAAACTTGTGGTTTAAAGTCGCCATTGCATTTATTCCCTTAGGCATTATTGGCTTTATATTTAGCGATGTAATAAAAACACTCTTTAGTGTGCCCGTAGTAGGCATAATGTTTATTGTCGGTGGAGTAATTTTTTTACTACTAGAGAAAAGTTATAAAGAGCCTAACTGCACCACAACTGATGTAACGCAAGTTACTTACAAACAAGCTCTTTGGATTGGCGTAGCACAAGTATGTGCGCTTATTCCAGGTACTAGTCGCGCAGGAAGCTCTATTGTTGGTGCTATGCTGTGTGGTTTAAATCGTAAAGCCAGTGCAGAGTTTTCGTTTTTACTTGGCTTACCTGTACTTGCTGCAGCCTCTGGTTACGATTTACTAAAACATTATCAATTATTTACTTTTGATGATCTAACCGCTCTTGCCGTTGGGTTTGCCACTGCATTTATAGTTGCATATTTTACAATCAAATTATTTATACGCTTTTTAGAAAATTTCACTTTTGTAAGTTTTGGATTTTATCGAATCATATTTGGTGTTATTTTATTAACCATAGCCTACACATAAGAGAATATTATGAGCGAAAAAATAAACGAAGAAGCACTCCACGCCCTTAAAATTGCATTTACTTACATGCCTCAAGCTATTGAAGTAACTAAATACGAATACGGAGAGCGTTACCAAATCGTACTTGATCACATAGAAGCCGTTCGCGAAACCCTACTTATAAACGATGTAGATCCCGACGAAGTGGGTGGCGACATAAACCCAGAGTACACACCAAACTCAACGTACTAAGTTAAAAATACACTGTGAATAAAGCCTTATTCACAGTGTATTTAATTTATTGTCAATTTGATTAACTAAAATCTAATAACTATTATAACTGATAAGCAATTCGGATTAGAACCAACTAAAACCAAGGTTATTTTAGCCATATAGCATTTTATAAAATCTATAAATTATTAAATAAATTCCAAAAATAACAGGATGTTTTCAATTGAATTTTCTAAGACGCTTTCACGATATTGTATCTAACCAAAACCTAAACTTTGAGAACAAAACTCAAAACCTTTTGGCGTTTGGGCTTGAGGTTTTTAACCTTGATTTAGCTATTATTAGTAAAGTTGAAAATAATTTGTACACCGTACTCTACGTAATTACCCCTGATAACTCATTACCTACAGGTACAACGTTTGATTTAGATGGAACCTATTGTGTACACACACTTGAGGCAAATTCAGCGCTTGCATTTCATAACGCCTCGCAAAGCACGATTGCAAACCATCCTTGTTATATTAATTTTCAGCTTGAATCATATATTGGTGCACCTATAAAAATTGGGTCCGATATATTTGGTACCGTTAACTTTTCTTCAGCTAATAAATCCCCCGTATTTACCGATGAAGCCTACGATTACATTGAACTATTTGCACAATGGTTAGGTTCAGAGTTTGCTCGAGCAATTACTAAAACTCAATTAATAGAAAACAGTAAAACACTTATTAAATTAGAAAAGGTAGCTAACATAGGCACCTGGGAAGTTGATTTAATTAAGCGAAAGGTATCATGGAGTAAGCAAACTAAACGTATTCATCAAGTAGATGACTCTTTTACGCCAGACTTTGACTCTACCATCGAGTTTTACAAAGAAGGGAAATCCAGAAAAAGCATTGCCGCGGCTGTCGAGTCAGCTATAAAAAATGGTGAGAAATGGCATTTAGAGCTTGAGCTTGTAACAGCAAATAAAGATACCTTATGGGTGTCTGCGTTTGGTGAGGCAGAGTTTAACGAGGATAAATGCGTGCGCCTATTTGGCACATTTCAAGATGTAACCGAGTCAGTAATACTAAGAGAAGAACTGCAAAATAAAAAAATTGAAGCAGAACGCTTGCTAGAGGATCGAAGTATGCTGCTTGCTAAAATAAGTCATGAGCTAAGAACACCTCTAAATGGCATTACCGGAATGCTAACCACACTTATAGATGAACATAGCGAAGAAAAAAGATCCGAAAAAATAAAAATAGCCCTGCGTAGCGCCGATATACTCCTTAGTATAATTAATGAAGTGTTGGATTTTTCAAAAATAAACCATGGCGAGTTAACGCTAGAGCCAACCAACTTTTTGCTAAAAACAATTTTTACTGATCTCGGCTCGTTATACACACCTTTATTTAAAAACGGCAATGTAGAGTTGATAATTAACAATGAAATTAATGATAATTGTTGGGTTTACTGTGACAACGCTCGGCTCAGCCAAATTACCTCCAATCTATTAAGTAATGCGTTAAAATTTACCGAGCGTGGTTTGGTAAAGCTGCATACATCTATAACTAAGGCAAAAAATAAACAAACGCTAAACATTGATATAAGCGATACAGGTAAAGGAATGACGAGTAGCTTTCTTAAATCTTTATTTTCTCCTTTTACTCAGGAAGTCGATGCTAAAAACAGTAAAGGTGGCACAGGGCTTGGGCTTGCAATAGTTAAAGAGCTTGTTGAGTACATGGGTGGCAAAATAAAAGTAAATAGTATTGTTAATCAAGGCACTACTTTCTCGTTGCGTATCCCTATCGAGCTTGGAAATGAGACAACAGTTGAATTAAATCCGTTATCAAAAATAAATTTTAATGCCTGTAAGCTTTCTGTTTTAGTGGTGGATGACAACGATATAAATAGATTAGTTCTTGATGCATCGTTAAGTAAACTCAATATAAAGCCAGACTTTGCTATAGATGGACAAGACGCCATATTTAAATGCAAACAAAAGCATTACGATCTTATTTTTATGGATTGTATTATGCCAATATTGGATGGCTTTGAGGCAACCAAACAACTGCGCTCACAAAATATATGCACAGTAGAGGCTACTTACATAGTTGCATTAACAGCAAATACCTCATCGCAAGACAAGCTTGCATGTAAGCAAGCTGGTATGGATATGTTTATATCTAAACCCTTTAAAATGCACTCATTAGAAATGGCAATTGCATCCGCCGTAAAACTGTTAAAAATTGAAACTAATTAACTTAAATTTAAGAACTAAAGAACTACATAGAGAATAACAATGAAAAGTATATTTAGAATTGTTTTACTTACTGTATTAGCAATAGCGCTATTTAAAGGTTTCTCAACTCAAGAGTGGCAATCATTGATTATAATTATTGCTGTATCTGGTTTTTTACTATTAACGAGCTTTAGTACAACGACTGCTAAATCAAATCGTGGTTCGTCAAATCATACAGATAGTAGCGCATCACATAACGATAATGATTACGGTGGTAGTGATTCTGGTGGCGGGTATGATTAGTTTAAACACTCTTAAATATTCGTACTTATTTAAAACAGACATAAAAAAGCCGCCTTTGGAGAAGGGCGGCTTGGGTGAACAAACAGCGATGGGTGAACGCTGTTATATCAAGAGAGATTTCTATTAAATTTTTTATTAAATAATGTTAAGCCGCGTTCTGATCTTGTTCTGTTTCATCGCTGTGACGAATTAAATAATCAAATGCGCCTAAACTTGCTGTAGCACCACTGCCCATTGCAATAATAATTTGCTTAAATGGAGTGTTGGTTGCATCCCCCGCCCCGTACACACCAGGTAACGAAGTAGCACCTTTAGCATCAATTAATATTTCGCCAAATTTGCTAAGTTCAAGGTCGCTGTTTTTTAACCACTCAGTATTTGGAATTAAGCCTATTTGTACAAATATACCTGCAAGGGTGAGTTGTTTACTCTCACCTGAAACACGGTCTGTATAGCTTAAACCGGTTACTTTTTTACCATCACCAAGCACTTCTGTTGTTTGAGCACTTTTAATAATAGTAATATTTTTTAAGCTATTTGCTTTGCGAACAAGGACTTCATCAGCGCGAAGTGTATCGGCAAACTCAAGCACGGTTACATGCTCAACAATGTTTGCTAAATCTATAGCAGCTTCTATACCTGAGTTACCGCCACCAATGACTGCAACAGGTTTACCTTTAAATAAAGGGCCATCACAATGTGGGCAATATGCTACTCCATGACCTCGGTAATCTTGCTCGCCAGGTACATTCATTTCGCGCCAACGCGCACCGGTTGCAAGTACTAACGATTTAGCAGTTAACACTGCGCCATTTTCAAGCGTAATTTCGTAACCATTACTACCGCTAGTAAGCCCTGCTGCGCGCTGATTATGCATTACATCTACATCGTATTCTTTAACGTGTTCTTCAAGCTGAGCAACTAATTTTGGACCTTCTGTTGCTTTAATTGATATAAAATTTTCTATGGCAAGTGTGTCAGCAACTTGTCCGCCAAATCGGTCGGCAACAATACCGGTATTTAAACCTTTTCGTGCTGAATAAATAGCGGCCG
>NZ_AUTQ01000045.1 GCF_000498095.1 Pseudoalteromonas sp. TB64 | reverse complement strand
TAAATTCAGAAGCCTTTATAAACTAACCAGAAGATCGGTCAATGGATCGTTAAATATTTCTTAACTGATCGGCATTAAGCATTAAGCTGGTTTTTTCATTCAACGTGCTAAATCTTTAAAAAAGAAGGATTAGCTACGTGGTAATCTAATTTTTTTCTCTACACTTTGACGATAAATCACGATAGTGTGACCAATCGATTGTAGTTTAGTAGCACCAGTTTCACGTACTATTGCATCAAAAATTAGCGCTTTAGTTTCACGATCGTCAGTAGGAACTTTTACTTTAATCAATTCGTGAATTTCTAATGCACTTTGAATTTCCATTACTACGCCTTCGGTTAAACCGTTAGAACCTAGTAAAACTACGGGCTTAAGACTATGTGCTTGACCCTTTAAGAACTGCTTTTGTTTGTTTGATAATGTCATGTTTATACAAATTTTGCTGAATATGGCTTGAATTAAGAGTATTCTACCGCCATCTAAAGAATATTACTAATTAGTTGCGTGTTAATTTATGACAAATAAAAAACAGTCAGCCAGTTCACAGCGATGGCTGAAAGAACATTTTGATGATAAATATGTTCAAGAAGCGCAAAAAAAAGGCTGGCGTTCTAGAGCGGTTTTTAAATTAGATGAAATCCAGAACAGAGACAAATTACTTCGTCCAGCGATGACTGTTGTTGACCTAGGCGCTGCGCCTGGTAGTTGGTCACAATACCTAGCTGAAAAAGTAGGTGATAAAGGTCAAGTTATTGCGTGCGATATACTTCCTATGGATTCATTAGCGGGTGTTGACTTTTTGCAAGGTGACTTTCGTGAAGAAGCTGTATTAAGTGCTTTATTAAAACGTATTGATGGTAAAAATGTTGATGTGGTATTGTCTGACATGGCACCAAATATGAGTGGTAACAACTCAGTTGACCAAGCTGGTAGTATGTATCTAGTTGAGCTTGCATTAGATATGTGTAATCAAGTATTGAAGAAAAATGGTGCATTTGTTGTTAAAGTATTCCAAGGGGAAGGCTTTGATCAATTCCTGCAAGATGTACGTAATAGTTTTAAAATAGTAAAAATACGCAAACCTGATGCCTCACGTGCCCGTTCTCGGGAAGTATATATAGTAGCGAGCGGATACAAACTATAGTACAGTTACTTGGCGTTTAGTTGAATTTACATTAATTGGATACAAGAGGTTAACCCCTTGAGCGATATGGCGAAAAATTTAATACTATGGCTGGTAATTGCAGTTGTGCTGATGTCAGTCTTTCATAGCTTTAATGGTGGCGATCAAGTTGATCGTCAAACGAGTTACAGTCAATTTGTTAAAGATGCCCGAAACGGCTCTATACAAGAAGTTGCGATAGAAAGTACGAGTGGAACAATTACTGGTACTAAAACGAGTGGCGAACGTTTTCAAACGATTATGCCTATTTACGATAAAGATATTTTAAATGATTTACTTAAAAGTGATGTAAATGTGAAAGGGGTTAAACCCGAGGAACAATCATTTTTAGCAAATATATTTATTTCTTGGTTCCCAATGATACTGCTTATTGGTGTATGGATATTCTTCATGCGTCAAATGCAAGGCGGTGGTGGTAAAGGTGCGATGTCGTTCGGTAAGAGCAAAGCGCGCTTGATGAGCGAAGATCAAATTAAAACAACGTTTGCTGATGTAGCCGGTTGTGATGAAGCGAAAGAAGATGTTACTGAATTAGTAGACTTCTTACGTGACCCATCAAAATTCCAAAAATTAGGCGGTAGCATTCCTAAAGGCGTATTAATGGTAGGTCCTCCAGGTACGGGTAAAACCTTACTTGCAAAGGCTGTTGCTGGTGAAGCAAAAGTGCCATTTTTTACAATTTCAGGCTCAGACTTTGTTGAAATGTTTGTTGGTGTTGGTGCATCACGTGTACGTGACATGTTCGAACAAGCTAAAAAAGCATCACCTTGTATTATCTTTATAGATGAGATTGATGCTGTAGGTCGTAAACGTGGCGCAGGAATGGGCGGCGGTAACGACGAGCGCGAACAAACACTTAACCAAATGCTAGTAGAAATGGATGGTTTTGGTGGTAACGAGGGTATTATCGTTATTGCAGCAACAAACCGTCCTGATGTATTGGACCCAGCATTACTTCGTCCAGGTCGTTTTGACCGCCAAGTAGAAGTTGGTTTACCAGACATTCGTGGTCGTGAACAGATTCTTAAAGTACATATGCGCAAAGTACCTTTAGGCGATAACGTAGAAGCTGCTTTAATTGCTCGTGGTACTCCTGGATTTTCAGGTGCTGATTTAGCTAACTTGGTAAACGAAGCAGCCCTTTATGCTGCTCGTGGAAATAAACGAGTTGTTAGCATGGCTGAGTTCGATGCCGCTAAAGATAAAATTATGATGGGCGCTGAGCGCAAAACCATGGTAATGAGCGAGCAAGAAAAAGCAATGACAGCTTATCATGAAGCTGGTCACGCGATTGTAGGTCGCATGGTACCAGAGCATGATCCAGTGTATAAAGTGTCTATCATTCCACGTGGTCGTGCACTAGGTGTAACGATGTACTTGCCTGAGCAAGACCGTGTAAGTCATTCTAAAGAGCTTCTAGAGTCAATGATTTCTAGCCTTTATGGTGGTCGAATTGCTGAAGCACTTATTTACGGCGCAGATAAAGTAACAACGGGTGCAAGTAATGATATTGAACGAGCAACAGATATAGCTCGTAAAATGGTTACGCATTGGGGTTTAAGTGAAAAACTTGGTCCATTACTTTATGCTGAAGATCAAAATGAAATGTATATGGGTGGCGGTGGAAGTCGCGCATCAAGCATGTCTGATGATACAGCGAAAGTCATAGATGCTGAGATTCGTTTATTCTCAGACCGTAACTACCAAAGAGCAGAAGATATATTAAAAGAAAACATTGATATTCTTCACTCGATGAAAGACGCACTGATGAAATACGAAACAATCGATGCTAAACAAATTGATGATTTAATGGCACGTCAACCAGTTCGCGAACCTCGCGATGCGCATGACCGTCATGAGCAAAAATCAGAAAAAGTAGATGTTAGTAAAGATAAGGCTGTTGATGATAGCGAAAGTCAAAAACCTACAGATTTATCAAAAAAAGATGATACAAATCTTGATAATAAAGATGATTAATCGTTAAAATAGTAAATTAAAAGCCCCGAACTTCGGGGCTTTTTTTGTATGGATTTAATTTAATATCCTAATTATGTATTAGGGTTTTGCTTAATTGCTATAAGAATACAAAGGTTAGCAATGAATGACTTACTAAACCTCCCTCATGGGCGCACTCTAAATTTAACTAACCCTGTGATAATGGGTATATTAAATGTGACACCAGATTCATTTTCTGATGGTGGAGAGTACTTAAATATCAATATAGCACTTGAACGTGCAATGCAATTACTTAATGATGGTGCACTGATTTTGGATATTGGTGGGGAGTCGACTAGACCCGGTGCTCCCGATGTAAGTCTTGAAGATGAACTGGCACGTGTTATTCCTGTTATAAAAGCAATACGCAATAAAAGTGATTGCGTAATATCTGTTGATACAAGTAAAGCAGAGGTAATGAAGCAGGCTATTACAGCTGGGGCTGATATTGTAAATGACGTTAGAGCTTTACAAGAACCCGGTGCATTAGACGTTGTAGCGCAGTTTGAAAATGTAGCTGTTTGTTTGATGCACATGCAAGGGCAACCACGTAGCATGCAATCTTCACCGCATTATGATGATCTATTAGCTAATATTAGTGATTTTTTTAATAAGCGCATAATTGCCTGTAAAACAGCAGGGATTAAGCTAGAACAGCTTATTTTAGACCCAGGTTTTGGATTTGGAAAAACACTTAGCCATAATTATAAAATTTTAGCTAAGTTTGATGATTTTAATAAGTTTGGTTTACCATTACTTGCAGGCTTATCACGTAAATTGATGATAGGAAACTTATTAAATAGAGAAACAAATGAACGGTTAGCGGGTAGTTTAGCTGGCGCATTAATCGCAGCACAAAATGGCGCTAAAATAATTCGAGTACACGACGTAAAAGAAACAGCAGATGTACTTAATGTATTACTAGCCTGTGAACAAGGAATTCTATAATGAAAGAAAGAAAATATTTTGGTACTGATGGTGTTCGTGGATTAGTTGGTACCGCACCAATTACACCTGAGTTTGCTATGAAACTAGGTTGGGCAGCAGGACGTGTTTTATCTAAAAATGGAACTAAAAAAGTTATCATTGGCAAAGATACACGTATTTCTGGTTATATGCTTGAAACCGCAATTGAATCTGGTTTCATTGCCGCTGGAATTGATGTTGTATTACTTGGGCCAATGCCAACCCCGGCAATTGCCTATTTAGCGCAAACTTTTCGCGCTGAAGCCGGTGTTGTTATCAGTGCTTCACATAATCCATATTATGATAACGGTATTAAGTTTTTTAATGGCAGCGGCTTAAAGCTTGATGATGCAGTTGAGTTACAAATAGAAGCTATGCTAGATGAGCCAATGACGTGTGTTGCCTCAGATAAATTAGGTAAAGCGAGCCGATTACCTAGCGCTGATGGACGTTACATTGAATTTTGTAAAAGTCAGTTTCCTCAAGGCTTATCGCTAGAGGGTTTAAAAATTGTTGTTGATTGCGCTAATGGCGCAACTTATCACATAGCTCCTTCTGTTATGCGAGAGCTTGGTGCAGACGTTATTACTTTTGCATGTGAGCCAAATGGTGTAAACATTAATCACGAATGTGGTGCTACTCATGTAGACACTCTAAAACGTAAAGTACTTGAATTTAAAGCTGATGTAGGTATTGCCTATGACGGTGATGGTGACCGCGTGATGATGGTTGACCATAATGGTCGTGTTTTTGATGGTGATGATTTAGTTTATATTATTGCCTGCCAAGCCGCTCAAGATGATAACTTAGGCGGTGGTGTAGTTGGCACCGTTATGTCGAATATGGGTTTAGAAAACGCCTTGAAAGCGAAGGGAATTGAGTTTGCTCGCAGCAAAGTAGGTGACCGATATGTTATGGAGCTACTGCAACAAAAAGGCTGGAAAATCGGTGGAGAGAGCTCTGGACATGTTCTCAACCTTGATTTAATAAGTACCGGTGATGGTATTATTTCGAGCTTACAAGTATTGGCTGCTATGGTTGCACAAAATCGCACGCTTCAAGATTTAGGTGCTGGTTTTACCAAGTATCCAATGAAAATGATAAATGTGCGTTATACCCCAGGAACAGATCCAACTAAAGCAAAAGAAGTGCTTGCTGCTGTTGCTCAAGTTGAAGAATGTTTGGGCGATAAAGGGCGCGTTTTACTTCGTAAATCAGGCACTGAACCCGTTGTTCGTGTTATGGTTGAAGCAGAGCAAGAAAAAATAGTAATAGATAGCGCTCAAAAAATTGCGGATGTTGTCGAATCTATGAGCAAACAAACTGATTGATAACAATAACCTCTTGTAACTTTGGGTGAGAAAAGTTAATATCTCGCCCGTTTTCTAATGTGGAGTGGAAGAATGGCAATACGCAAAGCGATGGTCGCAGGCAACTGGAAAATGAACGGTTCTTTAGAACTTGTTAAACAAATGTCTGAAGCTATTAACAGTGTTAAATCCCAAGAGATAGACATTGTTTTATTTCCTCCGTTCCCATTAATATCGGCACTTATTGCTAGTGGTGTATCTACAGGGGCACAAACTGTTTCTGAAAATAAGCCAGGTGCTTTTACTGGTGAAGTTGATGCTCAACTTATTAAAGATTTAGGTGCAGAGTATGTTTTAGTAGGACATTCTGAGCGCAGAAGTATTTATAACGAAAGTAATAATGCTGTAGCCGAAAAGTTTGCACGAGCTCAACAAGTTGGTTTAACACCTATTTTATGTGTAGGCGAAAGCGAAACTGAGCAAGAGAACGGTCAAACTGAGCAAGTAGTTGCTGCGCAAATTGATGCAGTAATTGAGAAAATAGGTGTAGCAGCACTAAAAGATTCTGTGATAGCATACGAGCCCGTTTGGGCCATTGGCACAGGTAAAACTGCATCGCCGGAACAGGCACAAAGCGTTCACAAATTTATCCGTGACAAAATTGCTGGATTAGATAGCGGTTTAGCACAAGGGCTTTCCATCTTATATGGTGGTAGCGTAAATGAAAAAAATAGCGAATTATTATTTGCACAAACAGATATAGACGGCGGCCTAATTGGTGGTGCTAGTTTAAAAGCAGATTCATTTACTGCAATCTGCAAAAGTGCAAAAGGAACCGTATAAGATGTACGAAATTTTATTAGTAGTTTATTTAGTAGTGGCTTTAGCTTTAGTTGGTATGGTTTTAATCCAGCAAGGTAAAGGCGCAGATATGGGTTCTTCATTTGGCGCTGGTGCTTCTGGTACCGTTTTTGGATCGTCAGGTGCTGGTAACTTCATGACAAAAACAACCACAAGCTTAGCAACTGTATTTTTTGTTTTAAGTATTGTGCTAGGTAACCTAACTGCAGGTCAAATTAAACAGACTGATGAGTGGGAAAACCTACAAGACGCACCAGCAGTTGAAACAGTTGTTCCTGTTGAAGAAGATGTTCCAGTAACATCAACTAAAGAGCAAAGCTCTGACGTGCCAAACTAATTTAGTTAAAACTAATAGTTAAACGATTTATATTCCTCAAATAAATCACTAAAGTTTAGCGATAAAGATAATACAAATGCGGATGTGGTGGAATTGGTAGACACGCCACCTTGAGGGGGTGGTGCTTTAGGGCATGGGGGTTCAAGTCCCCCCATCCGCACCAAATTTAGAAACCAGTAACAGTGATGTTACTGGTTTTTTTGTATCTGAAAATATACTGAATGTTTTTTGTTCATTACTAGCTTGTTTTAGAGGACTGTTCTATTTTTTAGAAAAAAAAGTATAAAAAAAACTAGAAATATTACAAATTTAGCTCACACTTATAAGTATTAAGCCGATAAGAATATAGACAACAAAATAAGGTAACACAGTATGGCTTCAGGCTTCTCTTTTCAAAACCTAAGCATAACGAAAAAAATACATGCAATAACATGCATTGCGGTAGTGGCCTTTATAGTGATCGTACTAATAAACTATTTGGCAATGAATGATAATAAGGTCTCTCTCGATGAAATGGGTAACTCATCGTACAAAGTAGTTAAATTAACTTCAGCAAATGTAGGGCTATTAGAAAAGCTTGATGAGCTTTATACTCAAGCTGTGACTTTTGGTGAACAAGATCTAATTGTTAAAGCGGATGAGGTATACCAAACTATAGAGTCCAATATTAATCTTATTACTCAATTGAGCAACTCTTACATTAATAATGATATTGTAAAAGAGTTATCAGATTACGAAAAAATATCCTCTAGTATTGCCAGCGGTATGGTTAACGGTACTGCTGATTATAGTAAAATACAACAACAAGCACAGCTAAAAACAAGTTTGTATGGGTCTGTTTTAGAAAGTTTTAAAGGGGCTCAGCAAAAAGCTGATAATCGTTTTTTCGAACTTGTAGCTAATACTAAAGCTCGTTCAGACGAAGCCTTAACTTTAATGTTAGTTGTATCTATTGTTTCGCTAATATTATTGTTATTCATGGCTATTTGGATTGCTAAAAATATAGGTTCATCTGCTAGTGACGCAGCTAATAATTTGAGTTTATTAGCAAGTGGGAATGGATCTTTAAGCACACAATTAGCGGTTAATTCAGAAGATGAGATTGGTCAAGTTTCTATTAATTTTAATGCGTTTATAGCTTTATTAAGAGAGACTGTATTAGAAGTTATTGCAGTTTGTGAACCTTTAATGGAAAACTCTACTCGGCTAGTTCAAGGCATGGAACAAGCAGAGCGTGCAACTACAAAGCAAACTACTGATGCTGAAATTGTTAAACAATCTATGGAGGAAATGAAGCAGAGTGTTGGTGATATATCACAGTCTGCAGCTAACGCTTCTAATGCAGCTGAAACAGCAGAGAAAGAAGTGGAGCAGAGCCGTGCACAAGTACAAATGTCTGTTACAGCATCTCGTACCCTTAGCGACGAAATTAATCAAGCTGCTACTACAATTAATAAACTTGCAGATGATACAAAAAATGTATCTCAGATTTTGAACGTTATTACGTCTATTGCAGATCAAACTAACTTGTTGGCGCTTAATGCAGCTATAGAAGCCGCTCGTG
>NZ_AUTQ01000044.1 GCF_000498095.1 Pseudoalteromonas sp. TB64 | reverse complement strand
CGGCTTCTATTGTGCTCTCTCGTAAACGCGCAAGCGAAGGATTATTTCCGGCTATAGATCCCCTGCAATCTAATTCAAAAATGGCGAGCCCCGGGGTTGTGGGAGAGCGCCACTACTTACTTGCACAAAAGGTACGTAGCACCTTAGCGCAATACAATGAACTCAAAGATATTATTGCTATGTTAGGGCTTGAACAGTTATCAGTTGAGGACCGCAACATTGTTGGACGCGCAAGGCGTTTAGAGCGTTTTCTTACTCAGCCATTTTTTACAACAGAGCAATTTACTAGTTATAAAGGCAAACTTGTTAGCCTTGATGATGCGCTAGATGGGTGTGAACGCATTTTAAATGATGAATTTAAAAACGTGCCAGAGAGTGCACTTTATATGATAGGTGCCATAAGTGAGGTCAAAATAAAATCCACAGTAAATAATAATGAGGATACAAGCGGTGACGCAAACTCAGATACACCTTAAATTATTGCTGCCGTATGAGATATTTTTCGACAGGCATGATGTGACTCATGTTGTTGCCGAAACAAGCGAAGGATCGTACGGATTTTTACCCAATCGCCTTGACTGTATTGCGCCTCTAACCCCAGGTATTTTGACATTTAATTGCGAAAAAGACGGTGAGATATTTGTAGCCGTAGATGAGGGCGTATTAATTAAAACAGGAAACACTGTGCTGGTATCGGTGCGAAGTGCCATATTAGGTACTGATCTGGCAACACTTCGCAGCGCTGTAGATAAAGAGTTTTTGGCACTCAATGAACAAGCACAACAAGTAAGAACAGTGATGGCTAAATTAGAAAGTAGCTTTTTAAATCGTTTTCGACTTTAACCACTAAAAGCTATTTATTTATGACAAACAAAAAAGACGACCTAGGTTCAAAAGACTCACAAAGCAGTTCATCAACACTTGCAGAACAAGTAGAAATAAAAGCCCAGCGTAAGCTAAAAGCAAGGCTTAACTCTCATCAAAAAATATGGTTTGGTTTAGGAATGATGGGCCTCATTGGTTGGTCGGTTGCAGTGCCTACCATACTTGGTGCAAGTTTAGGTGTGTATATAGATTCGCATTATGAAAGCGATCATTCATGGACATTGGCTTTATTGGTTGCGGGTTTAGCACTTGGGTGCTTTAACGCGTGGCACTGGATGAGCAAAGAAGACAGCGCGATACATCAAGATCAACACGGTGATAATCAGCAAAAGGATGACGAAGATGCATGAGCTAGTCGGCGTATTAATTATTGTTAGTGTAGGTCTAATGCTTGGTGCCTTATTTTTTGGTGGCCTATGGTGGACGGTGCAAAAAAGTATGGTATCGACTCACCCAGCGCTATGGGTTGTGCTGAGTTTATTTATACGCATGGGAATTACTTTAAGTGGCTTTTATAGTGTGATGACGAGTGACTTATTATCAAGATCTTGGTTGCAATTACCACTGTGTTTATTTAGCTTTTTGATAGCCCGTTTTATTACCACTTATGTTACCCGTACTGCATCAACCTCTCATTTAGCAAAGGTGACACATCATGCACCTGAGTCCTGATACGGTTATTTATTGGCAAAATGGTTTTTTAAAACTCAATGCAACCATCGTTTTCACTTGGGTTTTAATGTTGGTTTTGGTGATTAGTTCGATATTGATAACCCGTAAGCTTTCAACCACGTTAAAGCGTTCTCGTTGGCAAAATTTTTTAGAAATTATAGTAACGGGGATCACACAACAAATTGAAGACGTAGGCTTGAATGACGCTAAAAAATACCTTGGCTTTTTAGGCACACTGTTTTTATTTTTAGTAACCGCGAGCATGTTTACCATTGTTCCGGGTTATGAGCCACCCACGGCATCGTTATCGACTACAGCAGCACTGGCGCTCACCGTATTTATTGCAGTGCCTTTATTTGGTATCAGTGAACAAGGGCTTGGCAATTACTTAAAATCTTATATGGCTCCTACTTTTATTATGTTGCCATTTAATATTATTAGCGAATTATCACGGACACTTGCTCTGGCTGTGCGGTTATTTGGCAACATGATGAGCGGGGCAATGATCATTGGCATTTTGTTAACCATTACACCCTTTATATTCCCAATCGTAATGACGGCACTGGGTTTGCTTACAGGCTTAGTACAGGCTTATATTTTTACTATTTTAGCCGCCGTCTATATTGCTGCGGCTACGCGCTCAGTAAAACCAGCCAAACAACGAGTTAATTAATCACGTATTTCTACACATCATACTTGGAGAGAACATGGATAGCATGACAATGATCGCAATGGCATCAATCGTTATTTCAGGAATTACAATTAGTTTTGGTTGTTTAGGTCCATCGCTTGGCGAAGGCAAAGCAGTAGCAACGGCATTGAGTGCATTAGCACAGCAACCTGATGCATCAGCAACTATTACGCGTACGCTCTTTGTAGGGCTTGCGATGATTGAATCGACCGCAATATACTGTTTTGTCGTGTCGATGATTCTTATTTTTGCCAATCCGTTTTGGAACTACGCTATCGCACAAGCTGCAGGAAGTTAAACCATGCTAATTGATTGGTTTACAGTTGCAGCCCAAGTGGTTAATTTTTTAATTTTGGTGTGGTTACTAAAACGCTATTTATATAAACCAATTTTGCACGCTATTGATAAGCGAGAAGAGCGTATAGCCGCTGAGTTAGACGATGCTGAAACAAACCAAAATGAAGCACTGGCGGAGCGTGAAAAGTTTTTTCTGAAAAATGAAGAGTTTGAACAACAACGTACACAAAAGATGCAACAAGTAAGCGTGAGTGCTAAGCAAGCAGAGCAAACACTTATGTTAGAGGCGCAAAAAAGAGTCCAAAGCTGGGGCACTAAATATCAACAAAATATAGTAAAAGAGACTGATAATTTAAAGGAGTCTTTAAGTCGAAAAGTTAAGCAAGAGGTATTTGCTATTAGTCGCAAAACCTTAACTGAACTGGCATCAACAACTTTAGAACAACAAATATGTGAGGTGTTTACAGCCCGCTTATATAAGCTTGATGACGACAAAAAAACCACTTTAGCGCAGGCGCTAAATACAAATAGTGAATTTGTACCTGCCTTAATTCAAAGTGCGTTTGAGCTAACTGAATCTCAGCGTTTAGCACTTAAGAATGCTATTAATACTGTGTTTTCAAAAGATATTACCATTAAATTCACCACCGATGAGAGCCTTATTAGCGGGATTGAGTTATGTGTTAATGGACAAAAGCTGGTGTGGAGTATTGACGATTACTTACAATCAATCGAGCAGGAAGTTGATATGTTACTAAAACAAAAAACAGCTCAGCCTACAACTTCTCAACCTGTTGATAAGTGATGAGTGACCTTAGTGAAAACACTCAAAATAAAAACACAAAAATACACAGTTTAAGAAACGCGTTTGGTGATGTGTTTAAGCACATTCAGCAAGGGCTAAAAACAGTTAACTCAAAATTGAACTTACATGAAGTTGGTATCATTACCAGTGTATCAACGGGTATTGCGAAGGTGTCGGGATTACCTGGCGTTGGCTTTGAGGAACTAATTATATTTCCCGGTAATGTGCTTGGAATTGCGTTTAATATTGATGAAAAAGAAGTCGGTGTTGTGCTTTTAGGTGAATACGCCCACTTACAAGCTGGGGATGAAGTGCGCCGCAGTGGTCGTGTAATGGATGTAGCGGTTGGCAATGCGCTATTAGGGCGAGTGATAAACCCACTTGGCGAGGCACTAGACGG
>NZ_AUTQ01000043.1 GCF_000498095.1 Pseudoalteromonas sp. TB64 | reverse complement strand
CTCGGCGCTTACGTGCGCATTTTGGGCGTAGCTTTTAATAAATGGGTGCGTCATATAGTAGTTAAGTCCTTAGTAACATCATCGTAAATGTCAGCTGCAGTTAGTAAAGTTTATATGTGTACTAACGTAGGCTATTTCAAGGCTTAAACACAATAAATAAGTTCATGTATTCAATACAAAAACCGCTTTGTATTTAACAAAGCAGTATTTTAATTTTTAAGAATTTAAATCGAGAGTATTGAGTAAGCTTTTGTATATTTGTAATTTAGGAGTTTGCTCGCTGTATGGGCTTATGGCAAGTATTGGGAACGGTAAGCGTGCTTTAAGTGAATCAAGGTTTGCTTGGTACTCGTCCATATTTTTATCTACTTGGTTTGCAATCCAGCCAACGCAGTTTATACCCATACTTTGCATATGCGCAGCGGTTAATAACGCATGATTTAAGCAACCTAGCTTCATACCTACAACGAGTATTACCGGCATCTTTTCTGCTTTAACCCAGTCGTATAAATAATCGTTTTTATTAATTGGTAACGCCCAGCCACCAGCGCCTTCGGTAAGTATATAATTAGCGCCCTGTTGTTTTACGTTTTTATAAGCATCACTTAGTTTATCAATAGTAATACTAACTCCCACTTGCTCAGCGGCTATGTGCGGCGCAATAGGTGGTGCAAACGCAAACGGATTTACTACGTCGTATTTAGCGCTCACTGTTGCACTTTCCATTAGTATGAGGGCATCGGCGTTTACTAGTTGATCGAATGCCATTTCGCAGCCAGCAGCAAGAGGTTTAAAACCAATGGCTTGTTTTTTGTGTTGGGCAAGTAACTTTAATAGCAAACTGGTAACGTGGGTTTTTCCGGCATCGGTGTCGGTGCCTGTTATAAAAAATTCTTTCATTACTTTGCCTTATGATCTGAATCTAAGTTTGGTTTAATTTTTAAATTAAGCGTATTAATCGCTTTTTTGTAATGATAACAGCACCACATGATAAGACACACATGCTTTGTTATTTATAAGCGGATATGCACTGCATACTTTTTGTAGCGCCGATTTGGTAAGTAACCCTTGGCGCGTATTGGTATGATTTTGTGTAGTAGCGCCAATAGCTTTAATAGAGGCAATAGCTTTTAAAGGTGTTGTGTATTCATCGGTGTAAATACGCTTTTTAGCGCTATTAATAGTAAACCCTGCATTTTGGACTGATTGGTTTATATGCAGTTCACTATTAAAGGTATTTATGTGGCTGTTTGAATCAAGCGCGGCAAAGGCTGTTTTTATTTCGTTAAGTGAGCCCTCTACCACAGTGCTTATGTACGCCTGCCCGCCTGGTTTTAATATACAGTAAAGTGATTGCATTAAAGCCGAAAAATTAGCAGACCACTGCACTGCAAAGTTACTGTAAATAACATCAATACTGTTTGCTTGTAGCGGTAGGTTATCCATATCGGCGCATATTTTAGGTGTGATTAAATCACTACTTTGTAGCATATTTAAGCTCAAATCCATCGCCACAACGCTTGCAAATACGCTTTGTAAGGTATGCGTATTAACAAGCGGGCCTGCGCCTAAATCAACACAAAGCTTATTTTTATTAAAGTCTGGTTTTATTAGTTTAAATAAATCGCTTGCTGCGTGTTTTTGTACATTTGCATGAGTGTTATAACGCGCTGCCGCCTTTGAAAACTTACTTTGGGCAGACTTTTTAAGCTCCTTGCTTAAATCCTTGTTTAACTCTCTATTTAAATCGCTACCCACTAGGCACGGTTTTACTCGTTGTGTTTGCATTAAGTCTGTTTTTAATACTGGCTGAGCAATCATGCTATTGCACCTGCTAAGTGCTTAACTAGGTGCGTTATATCTTGCTCGGTATGTGCGGCGGTTAAAGTAATGCGTAAACGTGAGGTGTTATGTGCAACCGTCGGTGGTCTAATTGCAGAGAGCCAAATATCCTGTTGTTTAAGCTTATCTGCCGCTTGCAATGTTTGCTCAGCGCAGCCTAATACAATGGGCTGTATGGCGGTGTTTGATTCCATTACAGCAATATTGTGAGTTTTAGCGAGTTGCTTAAATAACGCAATATTGGCATTTAGCTTATCGCGTTTATCATTGGCTGTTTTTATGTTTTTAATACGCGCAAGTGTGTGGCTT
>NZ_AUTQ01000042.1 GCF_000498095.1 Pseudoalteromonas sp. TB64 | reverse complement strand
GTGGCTGTAACCGTTACTTCGCTAGCTGCTGTGTTAGTTGCAAAACCATTATCAGCAAGAAGCACCACGTCATCAGTTAGAATTTGATTAGCACCGCCATTTTCAAACCATGCTGTTTTGGTTTGACCTTCTAATGGTCCACTTGCAAAAGTATCTGTATCAGTAAAGTTTGCAGAGCACGCCATGACAGAGCTTGTAAATGAAATTTTGTCAGCTTGCTTTTCGCCGTCACCAGAGAATTGAATACACTGTGTATTTGTCGCGTTTTTCTTAATAATAACGGCGTTGTAAATACTTGAATTGAACTGATCATCAAACTTATATGCTTGTGAAGGGTCATCATCGCGTACAGAGTTGCCATCAGTCGTAATTACAGTGACGTTTGCAACAGTTGGGTTAGAGGGAGAAACTTGCTCAGAAGATGCACCTTTAACGCCATCAGATTCAAAGCCATTGTTACCCATGTTTACAACTGTGCCGTCGTTTAACGTTACAGTACCGTGCTGGATAAATAAGTATTGAGCTTTACCCTGCCAACCTGCATCAAAGTCAAATGAATCATCTTGCGTATCTGTTACTGCAACATGTTTAAGCGTTGTAGCACCACCAAAAATTTCGATACCATCATCAAAACCTTGGTGAATATGTAAATAATCAAACTCAGAACCAGAACCTACAGCATTGAGTGTTAAAGAGTTTAAATCATCGCCTTCACCACCAACACGTGGACCCGAACCCGCATACCAAATTTTAGCCCATTTAATATTGCCACTAGAATCTGCATTATCGTTACCACCAAAGTAACTTGTAATACCTTCTGAAGCGACGTTACATGTAGCGCCTTCACGTTCGGCATCGGTACATTGGTCAGTAATGCCGTTACCATTAATAATAATACCGCCCCAGTCAGCGTAACGTGCACCTTCGCCAGCTGTATCAAA
>NZ_AUTQ01000041.1 GCF_000498095.1 Pseudoalteromonas sp. TB64 | reverse complement strand
CCCGCCTCTGTTGCTGAAAAATGAGATGCGGTAAATGCAATATTGTGTGTGGTCATGCCGGTGTGTCCTGTTTAAAGTGTGCAGCTAGGTGCTTAACGCAAGCAAGTAGGCTTTTATCGTTACCGTGGGTCATCATTAATGAAAAACCATACGGATGATCATTTGTTAAATCAGCCAGCGGTAAATGCACTTGCGCTGAGCCACTAAGCCCTGCAATTGCCGAAAGCGTAATGATTTGCATACGTAAGGCGCTTGTGTCGGCGCCTAATTTAGGTGCAGTTGTAGGGGTGGTAGGTAAAAATAAGCAGCTGTGTTTGTTTAAGTTTTTAGCGACGATTGCTTGCCACTCGTGCTGTATTTTTAACGCCTCTTGTTCTTCTTGCTCGGTTAAAGCTAATGCCATTTTAAAACGAGCCGCAATTGCTGGCGCAAAATGAGAAAGCTGATCTGGGAGTTCAAGCCAGTCTCGGTGCGTTTTAGCAATCGCACGACCTTGTAATATTCTAAAGGTATCGGCAAGCTCACTTAGCAGGTTGCTTTTGGGGAGCTTAAAATTGATATGATGATTAAAATAAGGTTTGGTTTTTTCTAAAAGCTTACCCAGTGGGGCTTGTAAAGAGGGGTCAACGAGTTCAAATAGTGCTTCGCAAATAACCAGCGTATTTACTTTATTAATAGCTTGTTGTGGTAATAATACATCGCCAACGCTGCTTAATAGCTCGGCGCTTTGGGTAAGCCAACCTATGGTATCAAAAGGGGGAGCCAACGGTATTAGGCCGTCTTTTTCAATCACGTTATGGCTT
>NZ_AUTQ01000040.1 GCF_000498095.1 Pseudoalteromonas sp. TB64 | reverse complement strand
GAGCCAAAAGCACTAAACAATGGCTTACCTAAAAAACGCGTAGGCATAATAGGTGGGGGTACAGCAGGCGCCACAATAGCCATCAGGCTTGCTGCATTAGGGTTAGAAACTTACGTACTTGAAAAGAAAAAGTCGTTAATTGATGGTCCTCCAATGTGCCATTTGCACGCAGGTGGCAATTTATATCGCGAAATACCCGACGAAGACTGCATAGATTTACTCAAGCAATGTATAGATATTGCTCGCCTTTATCCCCATACCATCGATGTTCGCCCCACAGTATTTGCCGTACCCAAGCGCGATGACGACTCACCCGAGGATTTATTTCCGCGTTTAAATAAATTAGTAAAAGCCTATAGCGAGCTTGTTGAGCAAGACAGCGCTAACAAAGTATTAGGCGAGCCAGAACATTATTATCAGTTATATAGTCGCGCACAAATGCTAAAGCTTGCTAAGCAAAAACAAGTAGCCAAGCCAACGTCGTTAGATGAGTGGATGATACCCGTCGCTAAGCATTTAGATTTAGATAAGCTAAAGTTCCCGCTTATTGTTGCACAAGAATATGGTTGGAATATATTTCGTTTATCGGCCAGTGCTCAACTCGCGCTTGCCGAGTATAAACATGCACACGTTTTAACCAGCACCAGCGTTAAAAGTGTATCGCCAGTTATAAATACCAATAAAGATAAGCAAACACATAAGTGGCGCATTGAATATCAATCAGAGCCAAACCTTAATACGCAAACTGATTCACAAGCCGATACACAAACCATTGAGGTAGATTACCTAATTAATGCGTGTGGTTTTCAAACCGGTATTATTGATGACTTGGTTGGGGTAGATGTAAAACGTATGGTTGAATTTAAAGCCTCTTACATTACTCATTGGCAAGGTGCTGGTGGGCAAATACCCGAAATAATTATTTATGGTAACCGTGGTACGCCAGAGGGCATGGCGCAGCTAACGCCTTACCCTAACGGATATTTTCAAATACATGGCATGACCAACAACATTACATTGTTTAATGATGGGTTAGCTGATGCAACGCCAATGAGCGCACAGCCTAAAATTCCTAATAAATATCTGCACTACATTAAAGATGGCTGGGACAAATCAGCGTTGCAAACACGCACCCAAACAGCAATTGATTATATAGCCGAGTTTGTACCCGCGTTTAAAAGTGCTAACACACAAAATAATGCCTTGTTTGGCGGGCAACAAATCCCAGGGGATGACGACACTTTGCGCGTAGCCGATGTAAGTTTATATTCTCATATTAGTTATGCACGGGCTGAAAATGTAAAAGCATCGTCAACGTTAATAGCTGCAGATCAAATAGTGGCTGAGTTTATAAAATTGGGAATATTAAGCTGTGATCCTACTATAAATCATCATCGTGATATTCATCAATGGTCGTATCTTAAACATAATAGCCGCGAAAATATTGGCGAAGTAGCGCGTGTATTGGCAGGTGAGCGTGGGTTTCCAATTGAAATGGCAGGCGTAAATAACAGCCTGCGTGAAGCTATTTAGCCCACACGTTTTATGTTTAAATAATGGCAAAAACTCCACATAAAAAATTATTAATAAACATAAAAATAATACTTGTGTTATGACATAGTTTGTCACAGAATAGCGTTAACAAAATGACATAGTGTGTCATTTTGTCGTGATTGCTTTAGCCGATTTAATACAAAATATTTTAATCGTTCAGTGATCAATACTATTTTGTGAGGACAATATGAAACGTGTATTTTTGTTTTTATTAACCAACCTAGCAGTTATGTTGGTATTAGGTGTAGTGCTTTCAATAATAATGAGTGTGCTGGGTTTAAGCCATCGTAGCCTTGGTGGAATTTTACTTATAGCCTCAGTATTTGGTTTTGGCGGATCGTTTATTTCGTTATTTATGTCGAAATGGATCGCGAAAAGATCAACAGGCGCACATGTAATTACACAACCGCGCAACGAAACCGAATATTGGCTT
>NZ_AUTQ01000039.1 GCF_000498095.1 Pseudoalteromonas sp. TB64 | reverse complement strand
CCTCGCCAGTCGTAGTTATTGTGGTTTCATTACCAGCGGAGTCGGTTACTGATACGTCTACACTGTATTCGCCTTCACTCAGCTCATCTGGTACATCAGCACTAAATGTGCCGTCAGCGAGCACTTCTGTCGTGATAACTTGTTCGTTCCCAGCGTCATCAGTCACGGTAATGGTAACAACCGTGCCTTCAGGCTCACCCGTTGCAGTGCCTGAAATAGTCGGTGTGGTGTCGTTACTCTCACCTAATTCATCAATAGTAATGATCGGTGATGTTGTATTAATTGTGCCTATTGCAGACGCTAGCCCATTATTTCCTGCAGTGTCTGTTACTAAAACATCTACAGTATAATCTCCTTCTCCTAGATCATTTAATACATTAGTAGTCCAGCTACCATCAGCCAATGTTTGAGTGGTTATGGTTTGTGGAATGCCATTTATATCGGTTACCGTTAACGTAACAGTTGTGCCTGCTGGTACATTTTGCACTGAGCCTGAAATATTAGGAGTGGTGTCACTGCTCTCATCAAGTGTGTTAATTATTACTATTGGAGCTGATAAATCAATTATCCCGGTATCAGTATCACTTGCTATATTTCCGGCTGCATCTGTAGTTGTTGCAGTAATTGTAAACTCGCCTTCTGCAATATCTTGTGTTGCGCCTACTTGCCAAGAACCATCATTTGAAATAACCACTGTCAATGTTTGAGAGTCACCGTTTGCATCAGTAACTAAAACACTAACAAGGCTACCAGGTTCTACATCAGTCGTTGTTCCGCTAAATGTAGGAGTTGTGTCATTTGAATCAATAAAGTTATCTATACTAATTACAGGTGCTGAAATATCAACAGTTCCAGTTTCTGTATCTTGCGCTGTATTACCGGCACTATCTGCAACAGTAGCTACAACACTAAAGTCACCTTCATTTAAATTAGCTGGGACATCTATATTCCATGTGCCATCAGCCTCTATTGCAGCTACAAGTTCTTGCTCAAGCCCGCTACTGTCAGTAATAATTATTGTAACCAAGCTTTCTGCGGGTAGACCTTGCGTAGAACCAGAAATAGTTGGTGTAACGTCTGTTGTATTACCTATCTCATTGATTGTTATACTTGGTGCCGTTAAATCTATGTTTCCTGTCACTGTAGCGGTACTGCTATTTCCTGCTTCATCACTCACACTTGCCAGTACAGTGAAATCACCTTCACTAAGCTCTAAAGGTATATCGGTGCTGTAACTACCATTAGCATTCACGCTCGTAGTAATTGTTTGTTGGTTACCTTCGCTATCAGTTACTAACAATACAACCTCAGTACCTGCTGGCACATCAATTACGTTTCCGCTAATTGTTGGGGTTGTATCATTGGTGTCATCAATTGGATTGATCGTAATTGCAGGATCGGTTAGGTCTATTTCTCCCACTTCGCTAGCTGAAGCAGTATTACCGGCTGCATCAGTAACCGTTGCTAC
>NZ_AUTQ01000038.1 GCF_000498095.1 Pseudoalteromonas sp. TB64 | reverse complement strand
GTTATTAAAATCAGTTGTCGATAATGAATTAGCGAGCCGCGGTGTTGAAGTTAACAACCATGTATGTGAGCACTTTGCGTATTCACGCCAAGAACTACTGCACATGGTAAAAGTAGAAAGCATTAAAAGCTTTGATGACTTACTAACTAAACACGGCAGCGGTCATGGCTGTGAAATATGTAAACCGGCAATTGGCTCTATTTTAGCCTCAACATGGAACGACTTTATTTTAGAGCCTGCCCATGTTGGCTTGCAAGACACTAACGATACGTACCTAGCAAACATGCAAAAAGATGGTTCTTACTCTGTTGTACCGCGTATTGCTGGTGGCGAAATAACACCCGACAAACTCATTGTAATTGGACAAGTAGCAAAAGACTTTAACCTCTACTGCAAAGTAACGGGTGGTCAACGTATTGATTTATTTGGTGCGCGCTTAGAAGAGCTTCCTGTTATTTGGGAGCGACTTATAGAAGCGGGATTTGAGACCGGTCATGCTTATGGTAAGTCTCTCAGAACCGTTAAATCGTGTGTGGGTAGTACCTGGTGTCGTTATGGTGTGCAAGACAGCGTTGGACACGCAATAGAAATTGAAAACCGCTATAAAGGACTGCGTGCACCGCATAAATTTAAAATGGCGGTATCGGG
>NZ_AUTQ01000037.1 GCF_000498095.1 Pseudoalteromonas sp. TB64 | reverse complement strand
GCAGCTACGCCTTTATCGCCGCATGCAAATACGTTTAAGTCGGCGCCGGCGCTAAAAAACTTTTCGCCTTCGCCAGTGAGCACTAATGCATAAATATTTTTATTATTGTTTAGCTCGTTAACGGTATTTTTTAAATCAACTAAGGTGTCTTTTGTCCACGTGTTTGCTGGCGGGTTAGACATCGTTAAAATAGCAACATGACCTTCGGTTGTAAGTTCAATACTCGGATTAGATTTAGATTCTGACATACATTGCTCCTTATAAAACGTCGCTTGCTGACTCTGCTAAAATACGGCGCGCAATAATTACGCGCATGATTTCGTTAGTGCCTTCTAAAATTTGATGAACGCGTACATCGCGTACATGGCGCTCTAGCGGGTATTCTTTTATGTAACCGTAACCACCATGAATTTGCAGTGCGTCGTTACACACGGTAAAGCCCACATCGGTAGCAAAGCGTTTAGCCATGGCGCAGTAAGTGGTTTTTTCAACATCGTTATTATCTAGTTTAAATGCAGCAAGCCTTACCATTTGGCGGGCAGCTACAAGCTCGGTGTTCATATCGG
>NZ_AUTQ01000036.1 GCF_000498095.1 Pseudoalteromonas sp. TB64 | reverse complement strand
GCTTGTAACCTAGACCGTAACGGACTTCGTCCGGCGCGCTATGTAATTACACAAGATGGTTTTATTACACTCGCATCAGAAGTGGGTATTTGGGATTACACCGCCGATGAAGTTGTAGAAAAAGGTCGTGTAGGACCTGGTGAGCTTTTAGTAATCGATACTAAGCTTGGCAAAATTTGGCACTCTGACGAAATCGATCAAGATTTGAAATCTCGCCATCCTTATAAATCATGGCTTGAAGAAAATGTTAAACGTTTAGTTCCATTTGAAGAACTTACTGAGCAAGACGCCGGTAATCGCTCTTTTGATGATGAAACGTTGGTTAAGTACCAAAAAATGTTTGGCTATACCAACGAAGAACTCGATAGCGTTATTCGTGTAATGGGTGAAAATGGTCAAGAAGCAACTGGCTCAATGGGTGATGACACGCCATTTGCAGTGCTTAGTGAAGGGCACCGTTCGCTTTACGACTATTTCCGTCAAAAATTTGCGCAAGTAACCAATCCACCGATCGATCCATTGCGTGAAAATCACGTGATGTCACTTGCTACCTGTATTGGTAGTGAGCAAAACGTATTCAATGAAACAACAGGTCATGCTAAGCGTTTACAGTTTGATACACCTATTTTAATGTACGCAGACATGCAGCAGTTACTTAATGCTGATGAAGCGCATTACAGCTACTGTAAAATTGATATTACCTATACAGTTGAAGAAGGCTTAGAAAACGCGGTTACGCGTATTTGTGACCAAGCTCAAGAAAAAGCAGCCGCTGGTTGTATCATGCTTATTTTAACAGACCGTAATTTTGATGAAACGAATTTACCAATCCCTGCGGCAATGGCTGTAGGCGCTGTACAAAATCGTCTTGTAGATAACAATTTACGTTGTGAATCAAATATTATTATTGAAACAGCGAGTGTGCGCGATGCGCATCAATTTGCTGTGTTACTAGGTTTTGGTGCAACAGCAATTTATCCGTATCTTGCTTATGAATCACTTGTAGCAATGAGCGATAACAAAATTATTGATAAGTCGTACTGCGAGGTAACTCTTGCGTACCGTAAAGCTATCAATAAAGGCTTGTATAAAATTATGTCTAAGATGGGCATAAGTACCGTTGCATCTTATCGTTGTTCAATGTTGTTTGAAGCCGTTGGCCTATCTGATGCTATTGTTGAAATGTGCTTCAAAGGTGTTGCAAGTCGAATTAAAGGCGCTTGCTTTACAGATTTTGATGACGATCAACAAAGCTTACACAAACTTGCTTTAAGTAAGCGTAAATTATTAAGCCACGGCGGCTTGTTTAAGTACGTACATGGTGGCGAGTACCATGCTTATAATCCTGATGTAATCCAAACTCTGCAAAAAGCAGTTCGTTCTGGTGAATACAGTGATTACAGTGAATATGCAAAACTTGTTAATACGCGTCCTATTGCCACTTTACGTGACATGCTTGCGCTTAAAATTCCAGAGCAAGGCATTAGCATCGATGATGTAGAGCCTGCAGAAAACCTATATAAGCGTTTCGATTCAGCAGCAATGAGTATTGGTGCATTATCGCCAGAAGCTCATGAAGCACTGGCAATTGCAATGAATCGCTTAGGCGGTTGTTCAAACTCAGGTGAAGGTGGTGAAGATAAACTTCGTTATGGTACCGAGAAAAACTCGCGTATTAAACAAGTTGCTTCAGGTCGATTTGGCGTAACGCCGCATTACTTACGTAGTGCCGATGTTATTCAAATTAAAGTAGCGCAAGGTGCAAAACCAGGCGAAGGCGGTCAATTACCGGGTGAAAAAGTAACCCCATACATTGCTAAACTTCGTTATTCGGTTCCCGGTGTTACGTTAATTTCGCCACCACCACATCACGATATTTATTCAATTGAAGATTTAGCACAGCTGATTTTCGATTTAAAACAAGTAAACCCTAAAGCGCTAATTTCTGTGAAACTGGTTTCAGAGCCCGGTGTAGGAACAATTGCAACAGGTGTTGCTAAAGCATATGCCGATTTAATTACGATTTCTGGCTATGATGGCGGCACAGGTGCAAGCCCACTTACTTCGGTTAAGTATGCTGGTAGTCCATGGGAACTTGGTTTAGCCGAAACGCAGCAAGCCCTTGTTGAAAACGGACTACGTCATCGTATTCGTTTACAAACAGATGGTGGCTTAAAAACAGGTTTAGATATAATTAAAGCGGCAATTTTAGGTGCAGAAAGCTTTGGCTTTGGTACAGGTCCAATGGTTGCGCTTGGTTGTAAATACTTACGTATTTGCCACTTAAATAACTGTGCGACCGGTGTTGCAACACAAGATGAAACGTTGCGCCAAAAGCATTACCACGGCTTACCAGAAATGGCGATGAACTACTTTAAGTTTATAGCGCAAGAAGCACGTGAAATCATGGCAAGCTTAGGTGTTGTAAACTTAACTGATTTAATCGGTCGTTTAGATTTACTAGAAGCAATTGAAGGCAAAACAGCAAAACAGAAGAAAATTGATTTATCGTCTGTTTTAGCTCAACCAAATAACCCAACGGGTGAAACACTTTATTGCAGTACACCAAATAGCTCGCATTACTTAGGTAAGTTAAACGAAAGTTTGCTTGCTAAAGCACAAGAGGCAATCGACACATCAAGCGGTATTTCGCTTGTGAGTCGTATTTGCAATACCGACAGATCGGTAGGTGCAATGCTTTCTGGTTATATTGCTGATAAACATGGCAACCAAGGTATGGCAGCTGATCCTGTAGCAATTGAACTACACGGTACTGCAGGTCAATCATTTGGTGTGTGGAATGCGGGTGGTCTTGAAATGACACTAGTAGGCGATGCTAACGATTACGTAGGCAAAGGTATGGCGGGTGGTAAGTTAGTTATTCGTCCACCATTGGGTTCATCGTTCGAAAGCCATAAGGCTACTATTGCTGGTAATACATGTTTGTATGGTGCTACGGGTGGGAAGCTATTTGCAGCAGGTTGTGCTGGTGAGCGCTTTGCGGTTCGTAACTCTGGCGTGCAAGCGGTTGTAGAGGGTGTTGGCGATAATGGTTGTGAATACATGACTGGCGGCGTTGTGTGTGTACTGGGTAATGTAGGCGTTAATTTTGGCGCAGGTATGACCGGTGGTTTTGCTTATATTTTAGATGAGCGAAACGATTTTGAAAAACGCATTAACCCAGAGCTTGTTGAAATAGTAACGCTAGACGAATTAACATCGCATCAAGAGCATTTACGTGGATTAATAGCTGAGCATTTAGAGCTTACCGGTTCATGTAGAGCAGAAAGTATTTTAGCTAACTTTGAATTGTATTTACCTATGTTTAAATTAGTTAAGCCAATTTCAAGTGATGTAAAAAGTTTACTCGGGCATCGCGCTCGCAGTAGCGCTGAACTACGTGTTCAAGCGCAATAAGGGGGAAGTATGAGCGAAAATGTATATCAATTTATAGACGTGCAGCGTGTAGACCCACGCAAAAAACCAATATCGTCGCGTAAAAAATCTTTCGTGGAAATTTACGAACCCTTTTCAGAGAATCAGGTTAACTCGCAAGCAGACCGTTGTTTAGATTGTGGTAACCCTTACTGTGAATGGAAATGCCCAGTGCATAACTACATTCCACAATGGTTAAAGTTAATACGTACGGGCCGTATTATAGAGGCGGCTGAGCTTTCTCATCGTACAAATAGTTTACCAGAAGTGTGTGGGCGTGTTTGCCCGCAAGACCGCCTGTGTGAAGGTTCGTGTACATTAGATGAAGAATTTGGTGCTGTAACAATTGGTAATATTGAGAAGTATATTACCGATGAAGCATTTAAAATGGGCTGGAAGCCTGATATGTCTTATGTAACATGGACTGATAAAAAAGTAGCTATTATTGGTGCCGGTCCTGCAGGCTTAGGTTGTGCAGATATTTTAGTACGCAATGGTGTTAAACCAGTGGTATTTGATCGCCACCCAGAAATAGGTGGACTACTAACGTTTGGTATTCCTTCTTTTAAACTTGAAAAATCAGTAATGCAAAAGCGTCGCGAAATTTTCACTGAAATGGGCGTAGACTTTAAGCTAAATGTTGAAGTTGGTGTTGATATTACGCTTGAACAAATTTTAGCTGATTATGACGCGGTGTTTTTAGGGGTTGGTACATATCAGAGTATGCGTGCGGGTCTTGAAAATGAAGATGCGCCAGGTGTTCACGATGCACTGCCGTTTTTGATTGGTAATACAAACCGTGTAATGGGTTACGACGAGACAAAACAACCTTGTATTGATATGGCTAATCAAAAAGTAGTTGTACTTGGTGGTGGTGATACAGCAATGGACTGTGTGCGTACATCTATTCGACAAAATGCTGCAAAAGTAACGTGTGCATATCGTCGTGATAAAGAAAATATGCCAGGCTCTAAACGCGAAGTTAAAAACGCGAAAGAAGAGGGTGTAATCTTTACTTACAATGTTCAGCCTAAAGGCATTGTACTGAACGAAAATGGTAAAGTAACTGGCGTTAAAATGGTGAAAACTAAATTAGGTGAGCCTGATGCAAAAGGCCGAAGCCGCGCTGAAGAAGTACCTGGTTCAGAGCATGTAATTGAAGCCGATCAAGTTATAATGGCGTTTGGTTTTCAGCCTCATAAAATGGATTGGTTAGAAAAGTATGATGTAGAAATAAACCACTGGGGTGGTATTAATGCTCCAGAGCAAGGTGAGTTTACACATCAGACTACTAACCCGAAAATATTTGCTGGTGGCGATATAGTGCGAGGCTCGGATTTAGTGGTAACTGCTATTTTTGAGGGGCGTAATGCCGCAGAAGGTATTATGGATTACCTTAAAGTTTAATCACTTTTTTTAAGAATATTAAAGCAAGCCTTTGGGCTTAATGCCGATCAGTTAAGAAATATTTAACGATCCATTGACCGATCTTCTGGTTAGTTTATAAAGGCTTCTGAATTTATTC
>NZ_AUTQ01000035.1 GCF_000498095.1 Pseudoalteromonas sp. TB64 | reverse complement strand
CTGTCGTATGCGTATGTTGATGCAACTATTCAAAATTCGTTTTTTGATGCTAATTTTGGTTTTAATGTAGATGCGGGAAGTTCACTGTTAAATATTCCTGAGAATCAGGTTAGTTTACAGCTTGTTAAATCAACAGAGCTTTATGGTAAAGCTGCTAAATATGGCGGTGGCTTGGTTTATGTAGGTTCACGAAACGGCTTTTTTGGAACCGATTTTAAACTACCGAGCTACACAACCGCGCGCGCGTTTGTAGATGTTGATGTAACTAAATCATTTGGTTTACGCGCCGAGGTTGATAACTTATTTGATGAAACCTACTACACTAACTCATTTGCAGATGTGTGGGTTCAACCTGGAACACCGCGTAGCGTACGCTTAACTGGCACTTTTAAGTTTTAAACGTTATTTACATTACGCTAAAACTTTACTCCCAATCAAACCGAACTGAGCTTATCTTAGCAAGCTTAGCTTAAAGTTCGGTTTTTTAATTTCCCTTTAATAAATCCTCTCAAAATCTTAATCGCACCTGATAGACTAAGTAAAGTAAGGCTAAATCTTCTGTTTGTTATTTATGCAAAATGGCGTAACAATTAAACTTATGGATTTACGTTCACCTTTTTAATCGTAATTTCTTTTTTTGGTTGTTTTTTAAATCTGTTCAGTCTTTTTTTAAGGGTTCAGTATTGTTTAAACTTGAATCGATAGTTTTAGGGTGATATTACTCTTTATGACTAAGTACTGTATTGAGATAGTTAATTTGGTCAATCGTTAATAAATACTATTTATTACGTAAGAAAGTAACTTTAAATATCGCCGGCATGTTGAATCAGTTTTAATCTAAAGGTTTAAGCTCTAAAGTAACTAATTTATTTAGGACGTGAATCTGATCATTTTTTTACCTATATAAATTGTGCACTTAAGATTTAAACCTAGGTAATTATAATTTATTAGTCCTTGTAATTATTTCTACTCTTCTATTTCTCTCTCTGCCTGATGGTGAAGAGTTTGGAAATAATGGAGCTAATTCACCAACAGTATCCACTTCTAATCTGGATTTAGATAATCCTTGATTAATTAAGAACTGTGTTACTGTTTCTGCACGTTTCATAGCTAATGATAAATTATAGTCAGGAGAGCCAACATCATCAGTATGACCAATAATATAATAATTATTTTTGTTATTAACATTTATTTCGGCAAAGTCAATAAGAAATGATTGAGTAACAACATCAAGTGACGTCGTGTTAGTGTTAAAGTTTACTATAGAAATTTCAGAATCAGCCACTATAAGTTTTTTGTTTCCAATAGATGGTAATACCTTTTCCATTGTTCTGAAAAAAATAAAAGAATTTTTCTCATATGACGTTAAATGTAACATTTGCCATGTATCATCTTTTTTTATGAGAAAATACTTCTGTTTAAGTTTATCACTAATAAAGTTGGATGAATGTATTTTAATAGCATTTTCAATAGTATTCCCACACCGAATCCCTTCACATGAACTAACAATATTGAAATCGTTTTTTAAAAAGCTATCTTTAATCGAGTTAAAATCAAAAAGTGCGTTGTTATAATTATTGTAATTAACATTAATATACTTACTGAAAGCTGCTTGGTAAGTTATTGATTTAGAACTGTTAACCTCAAAGTTAAGATCGGGTTTATTGCCAGTGTCTACGATATGCCCTTTATTAAAAGCAAAGTTATAATTATCTTGTGCAATTGTGTTGGCTATTGTTGAATTACTGAGTAGTAGTGCTAAAGATAGAAGGGATATTTTTTTCATTTTCATCAAAGTCCTTATGATTTTTTTCAAATATATCAGCTAGGAAAAATAGTTGCAACTTAAGGTACATTTGAATTAAAGTAGAAAAATCTGAATATGTATTTATACAGGGTGTAAAAAATAAGGAGCGTTTTGATGAGGCAAGGGATAATTGATACATACATACTTGAAATAAAACGTTCAGGGCTGAAGTGCAATATAGTGGCTAAGATATCTGATATTGAATTTATTAGAAGTAATGCTAGAGAGTGCCTAGTTATAATAGATGACTCAATTGATTATAAAGCTGAGTTGAAACTCTTTAAATTAGGTTATAAAGGTGTTATCTGGATAAAGGATGAACATACTTGTATTGAGTTAATTGTTAAAACGATTTTAAACGGTGGTTTTTGGTTTGATAGGATAACTTTGTCTAAGCTAATAATATCCTTACCTAGTATGCAATATACAGCTATAAAAGATAATGCTAGAACAATAGAGGATAATAATTTTTTCGGTTTTACAAAGCGTGAATTGCAAATAATTGAACAAGTTTTACATGGTTGCACCAACAGGGAAATAGCTACTAATAAATGTATATCAGAGACAACAGTAAAGTCTCATATAAAAAATATCTTTTCAAAAGCAGATGTTAAAAGTAGGACTTCTTTAGTAGCTAAAATATCTTCATTACATAAAACCCTCCAAAAGGATGGTTATTTTTAGATAATATGCCTATATAATTGACAATCAATTAACGTACAAGGAGTAAAAAATGAAGATGAATAAAAAACAACTAGGGCAAGGGATGACTGAGTACATCATAATTGTTGCTCTGATAGCTGTTTCAGCAATCGGTGTGTATAGCTTTTTTGGTAAAACTATACGTAACCAAGTTTCTGCTCTTGCATCAGAAGTTTCTGGTCAGGATTCATCAGCGAATATACAAGCAGCTAAAACTGCAGCTGACGCTGCAGAATTAAATGCAAATAAAGATTACAATTTAGGTAACTTTGACGAGGGCGGTAATAAAGCAGCCACTTCAAGTGCCGGTGGTGGTAGCTAAAGTTAAACTGAGGTGAAAAATGTTACAAAAAAAACATCTAGGTCAAGGTTTGACAGAGTACATTATTATAGTTGCTTTGATAGCTGTATCGGCAATAGGTGTATATAGTTTTTTTGGTAAAACTATTCGTAATCAAGTAGCTGCACTAGCAACTGAAATTGCAGGGAATGATTCTGGCTCTCAAATTGCAAATGCGAAAGCTGCTGCAGTTAGTGCTTCAGTTACTGCAAACAAAAACTACAACTTAGGTAATTATAATGAAGGCGCAAATGGTGCGGCGGAAGATAGTTCAGATGGTGGTGGTTCAGGTGATGGTAGCTCAGACACTATTGATTAGATAATATAATACGCTAGATAACTCTAGCGTATTTTAAATGGATATTATTATGAACAAGGAACGTGGCCAATCCCTTATATTAGGTACGGTTTTTTTAGCTAGCATTGTAATGTCAATGCTCTATTTATTTAACGTATCTCAACAAAATTTAAATAAAACAAAACTTCAAACCAGTGCAGATGCAACTTCTTTAAGTGGTGCACAATTACTAGCAAGAGACTTAAACTTCAAAGCTTATACTAACAGGGCAATGGTTGCTAATCATGTCGCTGTTGCGCAATATGTTGGATTATCGTCATGGGGTAATATGGCGCAAAAAGGAGGCGAAAATCTCGCTACAGTAACTTCTATCATTCCAATTGTTGGGCAAATAACAGCTGGGGTTGAAGAAGTTCTTACAGCAATAAATGAAGTATTACAGCCTGCCACAGAAGCTGCAGTGGTATTAACTGATATTGTAAACACAGCCTTATCTACCTCGCAAATGCTTATGAACTCAGCTTCGATGGTTGCTCTTGTTGAAACATCAAATAAAGTGCTAAATAAAAATGATCCAGATGCGTATGTTGATGTTGCTTCGGCTGTTGGTGTGTCTAACTATATAGCAAATGATTGGGTGGACTTTCAAGGGCGCTTTGATAGAGATGATGATTCTGGTCGGTATGACGAACACTTCAATTTAATTACAAACTCAGTTGATCCTTTCACTGAAAAAAGAAGTTTCAATTGGGACTTTCCGTTTACCATACAGGTACTTAACGATAGGCTTAAGACTAAACAAGCTGGTGGAACAGAGTTATTTAAGAATGGGAGTGATGCAGAAGTTTGGAGCGCTATGGACACGCTTGGATTTCACTTTGAAACTTTTAGTTGTTCTTGGAGATGTAAATGGCGTGGAGGAGAAATCCCAACTGGTTGGGGAGCAAGCCATGCTGGAAGTGATAAAAGTACCGATGAATATACAAGTAACAGTTATTACGGGAGTTCAAGAGCGACTAATGGGACTTCTTCAGGCTTTGCATCTGATAACGAAACTGCAATGAATAGTGCTTATTCAGGTCTTCAAAGTTTCTATGATATAAAATCGACGAATAGGCAAAATGTAGCGCCAATGCTGACAGTGGTTATTTCAAAGGATATTGAAGATATTAGAACGTCAAAAAAATTAAAAGTTGGTACAGAGAATAAAGCTAATACAAAATTAATTGATATTGACATAGAGGAAGAAATGGACATTCCAAGAGATAGAATCACAGTTCTAAGTAAAGCAAAAATTTATTTTTTTAGAGATTCTAAACTTTGGGAAAGACCTGATTCTAAATGGGAATATGGAAATATGTACAATCCATATTGGCAGGTTACACTAAATGATACAACTAAAGATGAAAGAAGAATATTTAGTGCTCTAGCTCTACTTTTGTGAGGGATTATGAATAAACAATCAGGTCAAGCGCTTGTGGAAGTGAGTGTTTTTATTGCATTTATTATAGCACCTTTAATGTTGCTTATTCCGTATTTTAGTAACATTATTGAAGCTAAGCATTATGCTCAAATGTCTTCTAGGTATATTGCTTGGGAGCGAACTGCTTGGCTTGAAAATCGGCCAGGTAACTGGTCAGGTGATAATTCATCACTAGCTATAAAAAGTACTCAACTTGTTAATGCTGATATACCGTGGAGAATCCTAAGCGGTAAAAATTCCGTAATAACTTCAGAACAAGATAGCGATATCATATGGAATAAAGATAAATCTGCACAATTTTTGAAGTTTAATCAATCAAGCCAAGCAGAAGAAGAGTTTTTATTAGCGCCTTACAATTCTAGTGAAGAAGATGCCAGTTTATATAATTATTTTAACAATGATATGACTAATACTTCTGTCCCAGGCACTATATCTTCTTTTATTTCAGGTGCCTTATCTGTGCTTGAAATAGGTAATTTTGATGTGGAAAAAAAAGGCTTTTATAAAGCGAACTTTACTACACAGGTTACTAGTCATAAATTGTTAGAGTTTATAAATGAAGATTTGGAGGAAGAACCTGAAAACAGTGATGCTGAAGATGAAAACAAACGTCCACATCAGTTTGAATTCCTTATTAGCTCAACTACTTATCTTTTAGCTTCAGGTTGGAATGCTGGTGGGCAAGAACATAATGAGAAACGAGTTAGATCCTTAGTTCCATCAAACTTGTTAGATTTTAGTATTTTAGATACTGTTAGAGATGGAATATCGGAAGTGCCAATTGCCAAAAAATTAAATTCAGATTCATTACAATTTGGTTTGGTGAAGATTGAAGAGTTACCTACATCAAGAAAAGGAAATAATGTAAATGGAAATGAAAAATGATTAATTTAACAAAATTATTCTTTATAATTTCGCTATTAATAACTTCAAGTGTTTCGGCACAAGTAAGCTTTCCGGATGATTCAACAATTAAAATAGTGTCTGATGGAATGATTGTTGATGGTGTAAAAATGAGAGCCTGGGATTTTAAGAGTAAAAGAAGTATTGATTTTAATTTAGATTTTTTTACAAGCGAGTGGAAAGATAAAAGCACAAAGTTCTCACATGTCACAATAGATAACTGGCAGGTTATAAATGCTGTTATAGAGAATGTTGTTTATACAGCTAAATTACGTTCAGCCGGAAAAAATATATCATATGGCTTTATTGCAACTTCAGCTGATTTGGATAGTAAATTTAGTGTCCTTGATAAATCGTTAAATCATTTCCCTAAACCTTCGAACACAACTTTAATTAGGGAGATTAAATCACTAGATGGTGCAAAAAAATCAAGTACTTTAATAATGATGAACGGATTGTCAGTGAAAAAAAACCTAGCGTTTTATCATGAATACTACAGTAAATACAACTGGGCCGTAGATAAATCTGTTTATAGTAAAAATCAAAAAAGTGGTGTGTTTTTAGCTAGAAATGGACCAAATAACATTAATATAGTATTTGATAGCTCAAGTTCTAAAACAATGATAACAGTGGTAAGAGTCGATGTTGAATAAAAATAATAAAGGACAAGCCACGGTTGAGTATTTAATTATTTCAATAGGGTTAATAATGGCATTACTTCTACCGGTTCCTAATAATGAGCTTACAAGTAGCAATTGGTTAGAAAAATATCAAGGTAAAAATATCATGGAAATATTATCAGCTAAATTTAAGCGCTCTTATAGTAACTATAGCTATGCAAAGGCTTTACCACCTTTACCAGATGATATTGAGAGTTTTAATAGTCAGGAAGAACAATGAAAATAAAAAATTTACTCAACAAAAATTGGGTTTTATTGACGGTATCTGTGATTTTAGGGTTAATCGCCGCCTTCTCTATCGGAAAATATATGGAATTAAAGGAAGAACAGCTTAGAGTTACCTACAGCCAAGATGATGTTATTAAAGTACCTATTGTTGTTGTTACCAGATCTCTAGTAAAAGGAAGTATCATAGATAAGTCAATGGTTGCTGTAAGGCAGATACCTTCTGACTATTTGCCAGCAGGGTATTTAAACCCAAATGAATTCCCTGAAGTTGAAGGACAAATGTTATTAGAAAATTTATCTACAGGGCAGCCTTTACTTAGACCCTATTTACCTGGTAAAGGTTTTGACCAGTTTTCAGATATGCTGAAAGATGGTAGACGTGCTGTTACGATAAAAATAGATGAAAATAACTCTAATGCTGGGATGTTAGTGGCTGGTGATAAAGTAGATTTATACTTACTATCTGAAAAGACTAAAGGTACACCACAGTTAGATTTATTAATTGAGAGAGTTAAAGTATTAGCAACGGGCAAAATCACAGCAGCAGATAATAAAGACTTAGTTAATGAAATTTACAAAGACCCAACTAATTATAGTACCGTTACTTTAGATGTTTCCCTACTAAATGCCGGTCGTGTGAGTTTGGCTAAAGAGCATGGAAAGTTTGTTGCTTTATTACGCAATAGAAATGACGACTTGGTAGTATTAGAAACGAATATAGATTCTTCATCTTTATTTCCATCTAATAAAAAAGAACGTGAAGTAGAAATGATAATTGGTGGCTCTGGCAATATTGCAAAATCAGTTAAATCATATGTAAAAGAGCCTAATAATAGTAATAGTTTAACTTCAAAAAATAATAATAACTTATAAGTCGTAAAGGAATACAAAATATGGTTCGTAGTATAAAGATAATACTAATGTCTTTTGTTTTTATATTTTTTAATGTGAATGCAAGTAATCTTGAACAGATTAACATGAAGGTAGGAACGTTAACTTTACTGCCTATTGATGGCGTAACAAGAATCGCCCTGGCGAAATCAGGTGTCGTGAGTGCGAAAGTAATTGATGATGAAAATATACTCTTAATAGCAGAGGAGGCTGGTGAAACACAATTACAAATTTGGGACTTAAATAATAATAGTATTAAAATTAATGTATCTGTCCACTCTGTTGATTTGACTGCTTTAGTAGATAAAGTACAACGTTTAATTGTGGATATACCCACCCTAACAGTAAGAGAGGTTGGTGGATTAGCCGTATTGGAAGGCAATGTTGATAGTAAAACATACGAAAAAGCTACTGCAATTGCCAAAATAATTCCTAATTTAACATCGTTAGTTTCAAAAAAAGAGATTGAAATTAAACATATGATCCGTATGGATGTAAAAATAGTTGAAATAGGTAAAAAGACGCTAAAAAACTTAGGGGTTAAATGGGGATCTAGCGCTGCAGGACCAGCGTTTGGCGCTGTTAGCAATTGGACAAGTAATGATTTGTTTTCTACGTATTCGCCTGGGACTGTTTCAGACTCTATAATAGGACAAATTGGCGATACCTTGGTGGGCTCTAACAGCTTTTCACACTTTGGTATTGTTACAGGCTTATCATCCCAAATTCAATTACTATCTGAGCAAGGTGATGCTCGCATGCTAGCCCAACCAACACTTAGTACTCGAAGTGGTGAAAAAGCACGCTTTTTAGCTGGAGGCGAAGTTCCTATTCCTTTACTTTCTGCAGATGGAGCACCGAGCGTAGAATTTAAAGAATATGGTATTAAGTTAGAAATTGAACCTGTATCAGATGAATCTGGAAACATTGTTTCCTTTATTAGTGCTGAAGTAAGTTCTGTTGATGCTTCTGTTCAAGTTAATGGAATTCCGGGGTTTAAAACTAGAGAGACTGAATCTGTTGTCAACGTAAGAGGTGGCGATACAATCGTTATATCAGGTTTAGTTTCAAGTGAAATGTCTAAGTCTGTTTCTAAAGTACCATTTTTAGGATCTATTCCAATTTTAGGCGAACTATTCAAGTCAAGAGATTTTGCAGATAACAAAACAGAGTTAGTTATTCTTGTAACACCTCAAATTGTACCTGTAGAAAGTAAGTTACATCAAGAGCGACTAAAACGTGCCCAAGAAATGATTGATGAGGCAGATAAGCTCAAAGCATTTTATATATTAGATTAAGGAAATACTAATGTTTGATGTAATAGTTACTACAGCTAAAGGCTTAGCTGTTGGTCGTATAAAATGCAATGAAAAAATATGTACTATCGGTAAAGATAAGCAACATAGCGTGAGTTTACATGGGTTCAAAGTATCTAAAGAGCACGCTAAACTTTACTTAAATGATGATGGTCTTTATTTAGAGGACCGTGCAAGTAGAACTGGGACTCAACTTAATGGAAAAAAAATTGAATCGGCAGGTCCTTTAAAACCCACGGATTTAATCGAGATAGGCGGTTACCACATACGTGTAGAAGTTGGTGAAGGTTTTGATTCATTAAACCAAGGACAAGTATCGAAACCTGACATTTCAAAAAATAATATTCCAGATGTTAAAGAAACTGTTGAAATTGACACGAAAAGTCAGTCTGTAGAAGTAAAAGCTGCCGTGTTAAATGATGATGACGAAACTCGCTTAAGAATTAAGAAACGTAATGAACTTAGGAAAGAAGTTCATAGAGAGTTAATCAAGCAAATTGATCTCAGGCGTGTAAATGTTTCTGAAATGAGCGATGATGAATTAAGGTCTCAAAGTAAGGCTTTAATAGAATCAATCGTTTTCAAACTTCACATACCAGTAAATGTTGACTATCAAGAATTATGCAAAGAAGTATTAGATGAAACTGTTGGATTAGGTCCTTTAGAAAATATAGTCAATGATCCTGATGTTTCAGAAATAATGGTCAACTCACACGACGAAATTTTTTATGAAAAAGCAGGGAAACTTTATCTATCTGATATTGCATTTACAGACGATCAAGCTGTTTTAAGTGCAATTGAAAGAATAGTTACTCCTTTAGGTCGTAGGATAGATGAAAGTCAACCTATGGTTGATGCACGACTTAAAGATGGGTCGCGTGTAAATGCAATCATTCCTCCTTTGGCACTTAAAGGCCCATGTATTACTATCCGTAAATTCATGTCTAAGAAATTAGAAGCTGAGGATCTTGTTAATTTTGGCTCTATGTCACCAGCGATGGTTAAATTTTTACGAATGACCGTTGTAAATAAGCGGAATGTTGTTATTTCCGGCGGTACAGGCTCTGGTAAAACAACACTCTTGAATGTTTTATCAAACTTCATTCCTGATGATGAACGAATTATAACCGTAGAAGATGCAGCTGAGCTTAAATTATATCAACCTAATCTCGTTTCTTTAGAAGCTAGACCGCCTAACCAAGAAGGTAAAGGCGGAATAGAAATTAGAGATTTAGTTAAAAACTGTTTACGAATGCGACCAGATAGAATTGTTGTGGGTGAATGTCGTGGGGGTGAAGCGTTAGATATGCTTCAAGCTATGAATACGGGACATGATGGGTCGTTAACTACTGCGCATGCTAATACCCCTCGAGATTGTATATCACGTTTAGAAGTTATGGTTATGATGGCAGGGATGGACTTACCAATCCAAGCTATAAGAGAGCAAATTGGGTCTGCAGTTAATATGATTGTTCAGCAATCTCGTTTTAGTGATGGTTCTCGTAGAGTAACTTCTATATGCGAAGTTACTGGAGTTGAAAGTAACATTTTACAGTTAGCTGAAATATTTAAGTTTAAGCAGACAGGCTATAGTAAAGAAGGAAAAGTATTAGGTGACTATCTTCCTACAGGAATGATACCAGAGTTTTATGAAAAACTTCGAGATAGAGGCATTGATGTAGACCTAGGGATATTTAAAGTAGGATCCGATGATGAATAGTCTATTTATAATGATTACTGTAGGTATTACCGTAGCCTTATTGGTATACGGTGGTAACTTTGTTTCTAGAGATTTAGCAGAAAAGTATAGAGAAAAATTTACAAATACAGCAACCAATAATCTGTCAGATATGTTTTTGTTTATTGAACCGCAAAAGCTATTTATAGGCAACATAGTTGGCATGGTCATATTATTCACTTTTATCTGGGCCTATACGGGCGCAGTCGTTTTAGCAATTATTATTGTAACAATCGTTGCTTTTTTACCACCTTATTTTTATAAATTCTTACAGACAAGGCGACGTAAGCTTTTTATTAAGCAATTGCCTGATGCGCTCAATATGGTATGTGCCTCAATGCGATCAGGCTCTAGTTTAACCAATGCTATAGAGGTAATGGTCCAAGAACAAGACGCCCCTTTAAGTCAAGAGTTTTCACTTTTTTTAAGAGAGCAGAGGTTGGGAGTTGATTTTAATACAGGCCTTGATAACATGCTTGAACGAATGCCAGAGCTTGATTTTAAGCTTGTTGTTTCGGGTATGCAGATTTCCAAAGAAATTGGTGGTAATTTAGCCGAGACTTTAGAGCGACTCGCAGATACACTGAGACGTAAGTTAGAAATGGAAGGTAAAATTGACTCATTAACGGGGCAAGGGAAAATGCAAGGTATTGTTATGACTGCATTACCCTTATTTATAGGTTTAGTTCTTTATCAAATGGAACCTACTCATATGGTACGTTTATTCACTGAGCCTATGGGGTGGGCGGTATGTGCGATTACCGCTATTATGCTTTATCTTGGGTACACTTTCATACGCAAAATAGTAAATATTGACGTATAGGGAAGAATAAATGATTTTAATTATAATAATTTCAGGGCTTTCGCTTTGTTTATTTTTTTATAGCGCTTATAAAATTAAAGTTTCTATACCTGAAGAGTCTAGAAGCTTTATGGATCCGCTTCCACCATCTCTTAAACTTATATGGCCCTTTGTTAAATTGGCCGCTTATTACTTAGGTGAAAGATTATCTATTGAGTATTTAGAAAAAACAGGGAAAAAATTACAAATATCGGGTGTATCTTATATTTTAACACCAGAAGAATATTTTGGTGTGCGCGTTGTTTCTTCTATTTTATGTACTTTATTTACATTATTAATATGTGCAATGCTTGATTCTATCAGTTTACTGTACTTGCTCTATGGTTCCCTGTTTGGTTATTTTATGCCGCTCTTGACTTTGAATGACCTTAAAAAGAAACGGCAATTAGCTATTGTTAAATCTCTGCCGGTATATTTGGATTTTATAACTATGTCTGTAGAAGCTGGTTTAAATTTAACCGGAGGGCTTAGCCAAGCTGTAGACAAAGGTCCTGAAGGTGCCCTCAAAGTCGAATTTGGCAAAGTGTTACGTGATTTACGAGCTGGTGTCAATAAGATTGATGCATTTAGGGCTATGGCTGAACGTGTACAAACCTCAGAAGTCAATAATTTAGTCAGTGCTTTGGCACAGGCAGAAAGAACAGGTGCAAGTTTAGGTGCAACACTAAGAGTTCAGTCAGATCAGAGGCGAGTAGAGCGCTTTCAAAGAGCTGAGAAAAAAGCGCTTGAAGCGCCTGTTAAATTAGTATTCCCATTAATAATGTTTATATTTCCAGTTACATTTATGATCTTGTTTTTCCCGATAGTCATGAAATTTATGTACGACCTATAAAAATGAATAAACTCACTCTAATAAAGAATAAAAATAGCTTTAATATTTTTCATGCAAATACTTGGCTCCTTAGGTTAAGAGGTTTGTTAGGTCGAAAATTAAATATTAACGAGGGTATGTTAATTGAACCCTGTAACTCAATACATACTTTTTGGATGCAATATGATCTCGATATAGTTTTTTTAAATAAAGAGAATAAAATAATCAAAATTGTAGAAAATATTAAGCCTTGGCGCCTGAGTGCATGTAACAAAGCAAATAAAACTTTAGAATTTCCATCAGGTACTTTATCAACAAGTAACTTTAAAGAAGGGGATTTATTAATTTTTCAAAAGGTAAATCACAGATGAAAAATATATACTTAATTTGTTTGATAATTTTCTTAACGGGTTGTAGCTCTACAAAAAATTCAGAGAAAAAAAATAGTGTAAATCTAGTTGAGCTGGAAAATAGAGCTGAGTCTGCTTACATTGCAGGACATTTAGATATGGCCGAAGGATTGTATCGAACATTAATAAAAAACAAGGATAACTATGCTCCAGCTTGGTTTAGATTAGGTAATATATACACTCGTAGTGCTCGACTAGATGCCGCAATTAGTGCTTATCAACACTGTATACAGCTTGATCCAGAACATAATAAGGCATGGTATAACCTAGCAATTGCGAGAATGCGTCAATCAACTGATGTTTTAATTGAGGCCCAAAAGCATGTAGATCCTAAGTCTCCAGTAAAAATACAAATGGATGAATTATTTTTACAATTAATGAGATTACAAACAGGTGAGAAGAATACAGGGATGTAATATGAAATTATTTAAATCTAAGCTTAAATACCAAAAGGGGCAATCGATGATTGAGTTTTCTATTACGTTGCCGTTTTTAGCCCCTTTAATTTTAGTACTCATAATGCTATTAATTCAATGGCTTCTTGTTTACAAAGATAAAATAACTCTCAATGCAGCTACATTTGATGCAGCGCGTTCCGGTGCTTTAAACCATGGTGATATGAGTAAAATGAAAGATGCATTAGCCCAAGGCATGATGCCCTTATTTATGGCAGATACGGGAGACGATCCAAATGCAATTGATGTAGCTGCAGCTTATTTTAAAGCCAAAGGTTATTTAGAGTTGGGTTCAAAAATAACTGTTTTGAACCCAACATCAGAAGTTTTTAATGAATTTAAGGAACGCCGTCGATATGAAGGCGGTGTTGTAATAAATGAAATACCTAACGATAATTTAATATACCGCAAACCCACAATGAAAACGATTAATAGCAGCCAAAAGTTAAACATTCAAGATGCTAATTTGTTACAGATTGAAGTTGATTGGTGTAAACGATTAGAAGTACCAATTGCGAACTGGGTTATAGGTAAAGTTTTGACTCTTACAGATGTAGATCCAGACCCATTATCATCTGGGTTTGTTAATTTTATACCTGATGAAGAACAATTAAAATGTTCCGCTTTAGGAGCTGTGACATCTTCTGCTGGAGATACTACCTATAATGGTTATTATATTACAATTAAATCTTATGCACTGATCCGAATGCAAACACCATATCGGATGTAAAGGAAAGTACCAACAATAAGGGTAAGGAAAATGAACGCAAAACAACTTTTAGCACTGCTTTTAGCAGGCTCATTGAGTCTAACACTGGTCGGGTGTAACGAATCATTAAGTGAAGATGATTCTACATCAATACCTGATGGAACCGGTGGAGATACCGGTGGAGATACCGGTGGAGATACCGGTGGAGATACCGGTGGAGATACCGGTGGAGATACCGGTGGAGA
>NZ_AUTQ01000034.1 GCF_000498095.1 Pseudoalteromonas sp. TB64 | reverse complement strand
TGGCTACTATGAGTATTGAGCAAAAAGTAGCGCAGTTAATTCAGCCCGAAATTGCCTACTTTGACGCAGAAAAAATGCGTAAGTATGGCTTTGGATCGTACTTAAATGGCGGTAATACGGCACCATATGGTAATAAAACTGCCGATCCTAAAACATGGTTACGTTTTGCTGATGAAATGTATTTAGCCTCAATTGATAGCTCGCAAGACCAAAGCACAATTCCTACTATTTGGGGTACCGATGCAATGCACGGTCACAGCAATGTGTATGGTGCTACGTTGTTTCCTCATAATATTGGTTTAGGCGCCGCTAACGACGCTCAACTAATAAAAAAAATAGGTAAAGCAACAGCAAGAGAAGTGTCGGTAACGGGTATTGAATGGAGCTTTGCGCCCACGGTTGCCGTTGTTAGAGACGACAGATGGGGACGTACTTACGAAAGCTACTCAGAAGACCCCGACATAGTTAAACGTTATGCTGGTGCAATGGTGTCGGGGTTACAAGGTGACATAAATGACGACTTTTTAAATGGTTATCATCGTATTGCTACCGCTAAACACTTTGTTGGTGATGGCGGGACCGAAAACGGCATAGATCGCGGTAATACTGTAATCGACGAAGAGACACTGAGAGATATTCATGCGGCGGGTTATTTTTCGGCGATTGAATCGGGCGTACAATCAGTTATGGCTTCGTTTAATAGCTGGAACTCAGAGCGAGTTCATGGCAGTAAATACTTATTAACCACCGTGCTTAAGCAAAAAATGGGGTTTGATGGATTTGTAGTAAGTGATTGGAACGCACATAAGTTTGTAAAAGGGTGCGACCTTGAACAATGCGCCGGTGCATTTAATGCCGGTGTAGATGTAATGATGGTGCCTGAACATTATGAGGCGTTTTATCACAATACAGTTAAACAAGTTAAGCAAGGCGATATTAAAATTGCACGAATAGATGACGCCGTGAGACGTTTTTTACGTGCAAAAGTACGTTGGGGATTATTTGCTAAGGGTAAGCCATCAAGCCGTGAAGAGTCTAAAAATGCAAGCTGGTTAAATGCACCAGAGCATAAAGCGTTAGCGCGCGAGGCTGTTAGAAAATCTTTAGTATTACTGAAAAATAATAAACTAAAAAACAACCAATCAAAAAACAGTCAAAATGTGTTACCAATATCACCGCGTAGCAAAATATTAGTGACAGGTAATGGCGCGCATAATATTGCCAAACAAGCGGGTGGTTGGAGCGTATCGTGGCAAGGAACCGACAACACCAATGCCGACTTTCCAAATGCAGTATCTATTTATGATGGCTTAAAAGAGCAAGTACTTGGTGCTGGTGGCGAGATTGAATTATCGAAAAATGCACAATTTAAGGAAAAGCCTGATGTAGCAATAGTCGTGTTTGGCGAAGAACCTTACGCCGAGTGGTTTGGCGATATACAAGGGCTTGAATATCAGCGCGATGATAAAAAAGATCTCGCTTTATTAAAGTCGCTACAAGCGCAAAATATTCCGGTAGTGAGTGTATTTATAAGTGGTCGCCCGCTTTGGGTAAACAAAGAGCTAAATGCGTCAGATGCATTTGTAGCCGCATGGTTGCCAGGCTCTGAAGGGCAAGGTGTTGCTGACGTTTTACTTTTAGATAAAAACGACGCGGTTCAATACGACTTTACAGGTAAATTAAGCTTTTCGTGGCCCAAATTTGACGACCAATTTATTCTTAATAAAGGCGATAAAAACTACGACCCTTTATTTGCTTATGGTTATGGACTTAGTTACAAAGAGCCTAAAAATGTAAACATACTATCAGAAAAAACCAGCCCAAAAATTAATGTAAATGACAGCCAAGGCACCCCATTTTTTGTTAGAAACCTAGCGCCTAACGTTCGCTGGGCGCTGTCAGACAAAACCCAAACCAACATGATGACTAAAAGTTCATCAGCCATGAGCGCCGACGGTAAAAGCATTTCTATGCAATCGGTTAACTTAGCGTATCAAGAAGATGGCAGACAGTTTGTGTGGAATAATAAAGAAGGAGCTGGCAAAGTGAGTTTGCGTTTTGAGCAAGCATCAACAGAGCTTAAAAACCTTGATGAACAGTTTATACAATTTGATATACGCGTTGACGATACGCCAATTGAGGCTGTTGAACTAAGTGTAATGTGTAACAAACAAGCATGCTCTACTAAAACAAACATAGCCAAACAGTTTGCTCAGTTAAAAAATAAAGGCTGGAAAACGGTAGCAGTAAAATTAGGCTGTAATACAGCACAATCAAAGTTGAGTGAAATTACTGATATACTTGGCATTAATGCTCAGCAACCGCTCAATTTAGCAATTGCTAATGTTGCGTTAGTTAAAGCAGTACAAAGCAACAGCATTACCTTAGGCTGTAGCAATTAATATGTATTAATTGCGAGTTGTACTCATTTATATCCGTTTATTTTTAAACATAGGGCTGTTAGCTTTTGCTAAATAGCCCTTATATTTAAGTAAATTGGAATAATTCGCGACTTTTACTTAGTTAGGATAAATGTGAAATTAGAATCTCGGCGTTATTTATTTTGGGCTTTTCAGTTAAGTGGTTGGGGTATTTACGCACTTTTAACCGAAATAATGATAAAGCTACCTAGTAACGAGCCTTGGCAAATTCATATTCCCCATTTATTACTCGACACCTTGTGCGGGTTTTTAATAACAATAGGCTTGAGAAAATGTTACTTATTTGCCAGAACTAAATCGGCAAATATAAGTATTACACTTCATGTATCAGCGCTGTTAATAGCAAGTATAGTGTGGACCGCCTTTAAATGGGCAGCCTTGCAATGGTTTTATGGTCATTGGTGGTCTGCGATGAGCTGGTTTGATTTTGGTACTTGGAGCACGGCGTCTCTTACTATGTTGGCAACATGGACGGGGGCTTATTTTGGCATTACATCTTACCTTGATAACCAAGAGCAAAAACAAAAAGCCGCTGTTGCTCTTAACTTAGCAAACGAAGCCCAGCTTAAAATGTTGCGTTATCAGTTAAATCCTCATTTTATGTTTAACAGCATTAATGCCATTTGTACGTTAATACTAAAAAAAGATAATATGCATGCAGTTGATATGCTTGAAAAACTCTGCGATTTACTGCGCTATAGTTTATATACCGACCCACTTGCTAAAATAACAGTGCACGAAGAAGTGCAAATATTAAATACCTATCTAGATATTGAGCAATGCCGTTTTGGCAATAAACTAAATGTAAATATTATTACTGAGCCGCACTGTAGTGATTTTTTAATTCCATCAATGCTTGTTCAACCACTAGTTGAAAATGCGTTAAAGCATGGAATGGATCAAGCTCAAAATATAACCATAACGGTAAAAATAGAACAGCAAAATAATAACTTAGTTATTTCGGTTTCAGATACAGGTAAAGGCTTTAACAAACATACTCACTCTCAAAGAGGAATTGGCTTAAAAAATTGTGAGCAACGGTTAAGCTTAATTTACCCTCAAAATAATCAATTTAAAACGGGTAACAGCGAACAAGGTGGTGCATGGGTGTATATGACAATACCGCTACAGCGTACACAGGAGTAAAAGTATGCAGCTAACAACACTAATAGTTGATGACGAATTTAGTGCCATTGAAGGCTTGATGATAAGGCTTGAAAAATTTCCTCAAATAAACGTTATTGGTCACGCATGCAGTGTAGACGAGGCTGTGGGTATTATTGATAAAACCCAGCCAAACCTTATTTTTTTAGATATAGAAATGCCCGGAAAATCAGGATTTGAACTAGTTAAATATTTTACAGGCGATTATTGCCCAGCCATTATTTTTGTTACTGCATTTCATCAGCATGCAGTGCAAGCCTTTGAAGTAAAAGCGGTGGATTACTTACTCAAGCCAGTTAAATTACAACGGCTAGGGGAGGCAATCGAACGTGCTTTAGAGCGTTTAAACAGTGTGTTTAACAAACAACAACTACTTGAAATGCGCGAAAGCTACTTAAACGCGCAGCAGCCACAACTAACTAGCACTACAAAAGTAGAACGATTAGCAGAGGCTGATAACTTAATTATTCAAGATGGGCGTAACCCAATACAGCTTGTACCCTACAACGATATTTTATGCATAGACGCTGCTGGCGATTATATGTGCGTACACACCGAGCAAGAAACATTTGTAATGCGAGCCCGCATGAAAAGCCTAGAAAAAGACACGCTCCCACCTGACTTTATTCGTATACATAAATCAGCAATCGTAAATTTAAAGCATATAAAGCGCTTAGAGCCACTACGAAATAGCGAATACAACGCTATTTTAAAAAACGATAAATCAATGAAGGTAAGCCGTACCTACAGCAAAGAACTAAAAAGTCGGTTACTCAATATCAGCGGCTGCTAAATGCATTTATAAGCAATAAAACGCAAATAGTTATGCGTTATATATTGGCCAAAGTGCCTAGTTAAAATGTGTAGCTGAAGGACTGTATTGAGAGATGCGCGGGCTATAAAATTATGATGTATGAAGTCAAGATTTGACCCTTAGGGCTTCCAGCAAAGAACTAAAAAGTCGGTTACTCAATATCAGCGGCTGCTAAATGCATTTATAAGCATAAAACGCAAATAGTTATGCGTTATATATTAGCCAAAGCGCCTAGTTAAAATTTGTAGTTGAAGGACTGTATTGAGAGATGCGTGGGCTAAAAAATTATGATGTATGAAGTCAAGATTTGACCCTTAGGGGCTCATATATTAGCCAAAGCGCCTAGTTGAAATGTGTAGTTGAAGGACTGTATTGAGAGATGCGCGGGCTAAAAAATTATGATGTATGAAGTCAAGATTTGACCCTTAGGGGCTCTTAGGGGCTCAGGTTTCTAGTGGCTTTTATTTTTCAGATAAGCCTGAGTTAGGCAAATGCAACCTTCACAGATCCGATGAAATCAGGAAAAATTGGTGTGACACCGATCCTAATTTTTGGCCTAGGAAGAGTGAATGTTTTCCCAGAAAACTGGTTAAAGCTTGCAACTCAATTTACACGCGTATTTCAAGACGCAGTAGGTAGACGACCCACCTCACAAGCAAGTTACTGTGAAAACTTAAACCGAAAACGGCGAGCGAACATCAGCAACTGCGAAAAGCTACCCACATAAAACTTAAATTACTTAGTAAAAAGTTAAAACTGCATCATGTAATCATTTTCATGCGTGTAATTTAGATTTAACAGTGGTAATGGCTTATTTAATGGGTTAAATGAAAGTAATCCAGTTGGAAAGGTAAATTATTAACCTAAAAAGTAGAATTTGTGGGGCAGTTTAGTTTATGTAATTATAGTGGCTGCCTAGTCTAGTTTAGTTCTACAAAGATAAACCTGCCTTAGTTTAGGTAATATAATTAGCTAAATACATAACTATATTTCTAGTAGCGTAAGAAGGTATAAATAATGATTTCACGTAGAGCTAATGATGTTTGGGTAAATCTGGAGTTAATGAATAAAGAGTTTAAAACTATTTTGGAAAAAGTGATTTTTTTGGAGTGGTTTTTGTCTGCACTAGACAAAGCTGACATAATAAATCAAATGAGGCATATTGAAGTTTGTTCCATATGTAATGAAAATTATTTTTTATTACATGAGGAAAATAAAGTTATCTCTAAATACGAATACAGAATACCAAACGGAGCAACAAATTTAATTGTAAACTCATCTATTTTACATTTGGTTTCTATGCACTCCTTAGTGCCTGAGCTTTCGGTGATTTCTGCTTTAGAAAATTTGTATTGCAAGGCACCTAAGTTGTAGAGGCAAATAACGATATACTCAAGATACCCACTTTAAAATAGCAAAGATATATATGGACGCTTCCTTAAAGTCAAACGAGCCGGTGTATAAACATCAGAATTGATGCCTTTATTTTATTATCATATATCCCATTTCACTGTCACAATATTGCTTAAAAGCAAAGGTACTGACATATATTCGAGCTATGGCATCATGTTTATCACACACCGTGCTTCTAATGAGCTTCGTGCCAAAGTACCTAAAGAATAATTATCCAAGCGAGATGTGAAAAGCTACCTGCATAAAAATTAAATTACTCAGTAAATAGTTAATACTGCATCATGCAGTCATTACCTTGCGTGTAATTTAAATTTAGCCGTAATAGCGCCTTATTTAATGGGTTAAATGAAAGTAATATAGTAGAAAAGGTAAGTTATTAACCTAAAAAGTAGATTTTATGGGGCAGTGTAGTTTATATAATTAGAGTGGCTGTCCAGTTAAGTTGATGGCTAATGCTAGAAAAGGGTTATAAACCATTAGGTAATACAGACGGTAAATACACACCAGGTGAAACAGGTATTGATGGTATTTATGAACCGCCGAATCCACCGCCATACTTTGCTGTCACTGAAGCTAAATACAATAAAGCCCGCTTAGGTAAAACTAGTGACGGTAAGCAAATGAATGATAAGTGGATCAATGATGATCGACTTGAAAAAGCAGGAATGAGTAGAAAAGAACGTAAAATCATATTGAAAAGTATACGTAAAGGTGATGGTTCTGTTTCGAAATTACTCATTCGAAACAAGATAGATAGTAGCATGGTAGTAAAAACGTTAGATAAAAATGCCAAAATTATTGGACAAACACTCGGATTCTAGGATTATATAATGTTAAGAGATAAATTAAGAGATAAAGACTATTTTGATGAGAATATTGAATTTAGTATCGAAACAATCGAAGAGTATATTGATGATTTAAAAACAGATCAAAGTTTAACTACTGAGTCAAAAATGAAATTCGCATTTGGTATAGTGAGTTATTTAGTTAGTTTGATGCATGAGCGCTATTCACGTGGCGATAACCTACTTGAATTCAAAGTACATTTAGATATGGCATTAGAATATCGCCAATGGCAAAAGCACTATGCGGATGCTTTGCCTGAAAATGAGCAAGTAGAACGCATACAATGGGAAGAGCTGCACGAAGATGATATGCGACGAACCTTGATCTGGCTTGCATTTGCCTATTGTTTAGATATGGGGCAAGCGTATTACCAACAAGTACTTGAGTTAATTGCCAACCAAGGGCAAGACGGTTTACTGGATAATATTGCTGTTGCCATGGGCGATACAACACGTGAAGTCGCCCAATCGACCTTATTTAAAAAACGTTTTGGTAAATTATACAAGGTTGTTGAAGGCTCGCCTGAGCAACGACCTGCTCTCGTTAAAGCTTACCTTGACGCATGGTATAAAGCTGAGGGTAGCCCTGATTACCATTTAATGGACACCGACGCGTATATTGGTTACTGGTGTTGGGGGGCAGCGCTAGTGGTTAAACTTTATAACATTGATGACAGTAGTTTTATTGACCATGAATATTACCCAAAAGATTTAGTGCACTGGCAAGATAATAAGTAAGAGCAGGAAAATACTTATGCGCGATACCCGTAAAGACAAGGCTTATTTTACAGAGTTGGTTGACGATTTTGAAGAAGTGTTAATTGAAACACAAGAAGCACTGGATGCAGGTAACTTTACCTCACCCAGCAGCCGAGTTGATATTACTCAGCGCTTGTTTCAATTATCAATTATGCGCGCGGTTACCTATTATTCTAATGGAACATCAATAGAAGCGCTTAAGCCTTATGTTTTAGCCATTCTACCTTATCGCCAACAGCTCAGTGACTATTGCGATAAATAAACCAAAATAGAATAGACAAAATAGAATAATAGAATAGACAGAATAATAGAATAGACACCCACTCTAAATTTTGCACTTTATGAAAAGAAGTACTAGGCTTTATTTAGTGTAAAAAACAAGCAGAGTGTCTCATGGCTATCGCAAGAAAGCGTCAAATAAGTTTGGTTGATACAAAATATTACCATTGTATTTCACGCTGTGTTCGTCGTGCATTTTTATGTGGCGAAGACTGTTTTACAGGCAAATCTTACGAGCACCGCAGAGGCTGGGTTGAAGATAAACTGCTTGAATTAGCGAAGGTATTTTGTATTGATGTGTGTGCTTACGCTGTAATGAGTAATCATACGCACTTAGTGCTGTATGTTGATGACAAAAAAGCGAATCGGTTGAATGATAAAGCCATTATTATCCGTTGGCATAAACTCTGTAAAGGCACTGTACTAACACAAAAATACGTACAAGGTGAAAAGCTAACTAAAGCTGAACTTATCTTTTTTAATCAAACAGTAAAACAATACCGCGAGCGCCTATCAAGTATTAGCTGGTTTATGCGATTACTAAATGAAGATATTGCTCGCAGAGCGAACAAAGAAGATAACTGCACAGGTAGGTTTTGGGAGGGACGTTTTACGTCCCAAGCACTTCTGGATGAAGCAGCACTTGCTGCTTGTATGGCGTATGTCGATTTAAACCCAATTAGAGCCAAAATGGCTAACACCCCAGAGGAGTCAGACCATACCAGCATCAAACAGCGTTTAACGTATGCAAAGGATGGCAAGCAACAAAAACAACTACTGCGCTTTGCAGGCATGCCACGTCAAATTATGCCAAAAGGGCTGCCGTTTGAACTTAAATCGTACCTTGAACTTGTTGAGTTAACAGGACGTTGTATACGAGAAGACAAACGAGGTTATATTGAAAGTTCGCACCTACCCTTACTCGAAAGAGTGAATATATCCCCCGAAAACTGGTTAAAACTCACCACACAATTTACGCGTGTATTTCATGGCGCAGTAGGCAGGCCAAGTTCACAAGCAAGTTACTGTGAAAATTTAAACAGAAAGCGACGAGCGAATATCAGTAACTGCGAAAAGCTATTCGCATAAAACGTAAGTTATTCAGTAAAGCTATTCAGCAATAAATCATAACTGCATCATGCAGCCATTTTTATGCGTGTGATTTAGGTTTAATAGGGTTAATGACTTATTTAATAGGTGAAATGAAAGTAATCCAGTAGGAAAGGTAAGTTTTTAATCTAAAAAATAAATTTTATGACACAGTTTGGCTTGTATAATTAAAGTGGCTGTCTAGTTTCGTCGTATACTTATAAAATAGGTGGAAAGCCATTTAAGCGTATTTTTAAAAATAAATCAGGAGGTTAGAGTGAAAAATAGAGAAATACAGGAAATCTATTCGTCTATAGCGGATGGCATTGCCAATAGCATAAAGAATGATTGGGAAACTGCATCTATCGAAATAGAGTGGTTTGGAGATGCTGGCGATTTTTCTGGAAATTATAAAGTTGGAGTCTCAGTTAATTACTTCGAGGTTGATGATAGTATTTTCGATGATGTAGAAGAACTACATGAAATAACAACTGAAAATGATTCGAACAAGTGGAATCGTGCTGTATTTAATTTGAAGCCAACTGGTGAATTCAATATCGATTTTTCTTGGAATCAAGAATTGGCTGATGAAATTGAACGATTGAATAATGAATGAGTACAGTAAAAACAAATTATTATGAAAGTTCTCTTAATTTTTTAATGCCAGAAAAAAAATAAACAAGACACCCATCCCAAAAAAAATAAACAAGACACCCATCCCAAATTTTGCATTTTAAGTAGTGGCTACTGTTTAATTATTGTGAAAAATTAGCAGGGTGTTTTATGGCACTCGCAAGTAAGCGTCAAGTAAATTTTGTTGATACAAAGTACTACCACTAAAAATAACAAAAAAATAACAAAGACACCCACTTTAAATGGTGGGTGTTAAATTACCACTAACACGTTGTACTTAAACAACATAACACAAAAGAAAAGGACACTTCGATGCCAGCAATGAAATTAATCCAATCAGTAGGTATTGGCGGCGCAAATAAGCCAGACGATGTAAATGCAGTTCAAACCGCTTTAAATTCACTTCTTTACCTTTCACTTTGAGCGCAAAATGATTAAAAACACACTGTTACTCGCTTTAATTCTTATACCGATCACTGCCTATGCGAATACTGCAGGCAATGACATAGCGCCCACATATAACTTAAAAAACAATACCAGAGGGTTATTTATAGACCCAGTAACATCCGACAGTTTGGAGCAGGTTAATACGCTATTGAATAAACAATGGTATTTTACAAAAGTACTTACTCTTGATGGTAAGCCTGATATGGATGTGAATAGCTGTAAAACATTGCTTAAGGCTGCTAATGAAAACTACAAAACAACAAATTATCAGGCTGAATCTATACTAAAGGACTTTAAAAAAACGTGTTCGACCTGGCGCGATATGGGGCAGTTAACGCCTTCAAATAAAAGCTTTTTAAGCTCATTTAAACACAGTTTAGCATTACCAAAACAAATGCCGCCTGAGCTCGCTTTAATTATTTCGAATGATGATGAGCGCCGCTTAGCAAAAGCAAGTAGCTGGGATGAAATGAGCCACATTCAAAAGATAGTACCTGTAAATGATGCTCAAGCTATTTATTACGATAACAGTGGCGGTATTCAAAGGTTAACAATAATGGCTAAGGGTGATTATAACCAAGATGGCATTGAGGATATGGTGTTGTACATGGAAAACTCAGTGGAGGGCGGAGATTATTACTCTTCTTATAATTATATTGTGACACAGTTAACTGCCGATGCACCCTATACGTTAATTAAGCAGTTTTAATTACTTAGCAATTAGAGTCGCTGTCTCGTTAAGTTTATTTATTATAATAAAGATACAGGCGAAATTATTACTGTTGAGGCAAAAGGCGGGGCTTCAACAAGAGGTAGCC
>NZ_AUTQ01000033.1 GCF_000498095.1 Pseudoalteromonas sp. TB64 | reverse complement strand
ATATTCGTAACCAACAGAAGCATATTCCACTTAACATAATAGTCAGTTACTTTTAAATTAAGTGGCTTGGTCGAACTATAAGTTACTCAAACGGACGCTAAACAGTTGGCTAGCACTCGTTCCTCGTACATTTTAGCCAACAATTTCGCGCCGCTTAGTAAGGCGTTAAGTTTCCTTACATCGGAGTTTGTATGCGTTCCAAGGAAGAATTGAAATTTCTAAAAGATAATGAAAATTCATTATATGTAATTCATTACTCATGTCAGGGATTAAATGATGATAATGAGGGGTATTCACCTCGTATCACATCAATTGCAGCTCTACAATGCATAGCTTTTCAATACATCTTGTTGCGGAGATAAAAAAATCACTCGTGATGAAATACATAATCATTATGATGAAATTGAAGCAACGATGTTAGAAGATTTCTATCAATTTATACAAAACCACCAAGACTGTTATTGGCTTCACTGGAATATGTCCAATATTAACTTTGGTTTTGAGACTATTGAGCATAGATATAGAGTGTTAACGGAAAAGCAGCCGCCTAAAGTCGAGGACTCTAAGAAACATAATTTATCATCAATAATTACTGAGAAATTTGGTAAAAAGTCTTTCGACCTTCCACGTATGCCTAGCATTATGGCATGTAATGGTGGGCCTCACAGAGACAACTTAATTGGTGCGGAAGAAGCCGAAGCTTTTAAGAGAAAAGAATATTTGAAATTACATAAGTCTACTATGGCAAAAGTATACTTTTTCCAGTCCATCTACCAAAAAGTTCAATCTAATAAATTAAAAACTATCAGATCAAATCTACCAGCAAAGTTAAATCGATTAGTGGAGTCTTTGCCTTCAAAATTACTGGCACTTGTTGCTGTATTATATTCAGTGTGGCAATTAAGTTACTCTGCTTACACGACAATAGAGCCTCAAAATAAAGAAATAGATTCTGAGCAAGTAACGGAAACTAACAAGAAAATCAACAAGGACTAAAACAGCGGGCTGTTCGCTCTGCTCCATTTTAGCCCACTATTTTTAGCCAGTTATTTGGGCGTTGAGGGTCTAGAATTACTCATTCTCAGGTAGTGTTCAAAAGTCTTACTATCTAAATAAAGTCTTGTTCCCCGTCAGTTTTAACCAATTTTAACAACCAACTACTAAACTTACCCCAACTAGAATTTGTCTCTAGCCATTTTTCAGGGTCCTCATCATGTGAAAACACCGAAAAGCTATTGCACCCTCTTGCTCCTTTAAGATCAAAGCCTAAAAAGTCTCCTCTACCAGTAATCGAACCAATAATTAATAAATCAGGAAATATGTTTTTCATATTTAAAAAAAACATTTTTAGAAAAAGCCTCTAAATCTTCTAATTTATACAGTTTTATCCCTAGTCCATATTCATCAATATAAAGTGTTGAAGCCCCAACATTAATAAGAAAATTTTTATACTCTTCAGGTAAAGAGATTTGATAAGCTTTTTCAAAGCTTTCAATTTCAAACTCAGTGTACTTTTTATCTAAAATAAAACTATATTCTTCACCTGATTCAAACCTTACGTTTGCTGTGTGCTCAAGAAGGTAATTCAATTTTATACACGTTTCTTTAAGGTCGTTCATTTAAATTTTAAACCATCTCACTATATTAATTTAACGTATTCAATCGCCCTCGCTTTAAAACGCCTGAATAAAGCGACACTCTACACTGTACTTTTTTAAAACTATATAAGCTGTATAAACTGTATAAACTGTATAAACTGTATAAACTGTATAAAATTTATAAAAATCAACAACAAGAATAAAAAGCACCTTGTTACTATTATTTATATTTTCAAGCATTGGCTAAAGGTTTTAATAAGCGCATTTTAAAAGCTACTCTTTTGCGTTTAATATTTCCTCCCAGGGCAAGATCACGAACTTTACCTTGACTTCAAAGTATGATCTTATACTCCTTTTTACAAGGAGCATTCTCATGCTTGAT
>NZ_AUTQ01000032.1 GCF_000498095.1 Pseudoalteromonas sp. TB64 | reverse complement strand
GTATCTAACTTGTGAGTATGAAAAGTACCAGCCAAAAATCGTCTGGCGAGATTGAATACGTTTAGATGTTAGTCCTAACATCTCGGCTATATAACCTTATTTTTCTGGCGTTTTAGCAGTAAAATATATTTAAACTGAATACTGTAATTTGACTTTAACGGGTCGCGAATGCAAATATAACTAATAGCATACAACAAAATGTATAAAGCTCAGCCAATCTTGTACATACCAAATTTAGTTACACCTTAAACAGGTGATTAAAGGGAATTTAATGAAACCTGAAAAATTAACGTTAAGTGAAAATATAAAGCGTGTTTTTTTCTTTATTTTGTTCTTTATAATCACTATGACTTTGCCCTTTATGTCATACAATGAGGTGGTGTCAGTCTTAGGGGCGTTAAATAAACATGAGCTGGTTTTTAATGAGAAGAGCTTTGCTCCGAGCTTCATTTTATATACTCCAGCATTTGTAATGCTCACTCGGCTAATATTATTAAGAGTAAGAAATATTGAAATAGAGCCTGAGCTTTTAATTAAATGGTATAAGGTCTGTGGAGCTAC
>NZ_AUTQ01000031.1 GCF_000498095.1 Pseudoalteromonas sp. TB64 | reverse complement strand
GAGCTACTTTAATTTTGATGTTATTTTCAGTTCCTACTTATACTTACTTTATTGAAAGTAAAATTAAAAGTGAAGGTTACACTGTTTGTAATCCTTACAGTAGCTCAAGGGGATCTGATGTATGGGTTACCTCCCAAAGCTACTGCATTAAAAAAGGTTATAGAGTCAGCTCAAAAATAATAGATTGGTTACAACAACAAACTAATGAGCCAACACCAGAAGATGTCATACAAAAAGTAGATGAGCTACTCGCGAATAGTCCTTAAAATAGCACTTAAAATAGTCCTTATGATTTTTTAAAACACACAAAAAAGCGAGCCTAATTAGGCTCGCTTGTTTTTAACTAATAGTTAAATACTGAGCTTTTTTCTTTACTCAGGATCATAACCTAAATTAAGTGATAGCAACCTTTCAGCCTATTCAAGCGTCATATTTGTTGGTTTAGCGTATCTTCAACCTGATCTTTTTGCACTGCCGCTACATCGTAGTATCTAACTTGTGAGTATGAAAA
>NZ_AUTQ01000030.1 GCF_000498095.1 Pseudoalteromonas sp. TB64 | reverse complement strand
CTTGGGCAACTAGCTGAGCACGTGGTGCAAGACAAAGTAATTGTGCGCGAGGTAGCAATGGTTGCATTACCACCTCCACCTCCGCCCTCAATACAACAACAGCAAGCAAACGAGCCCATGCAAAGCTTAACTGTACAAGGTGCTGGTGCTTCTATTCAGGCTGTTAAGGTTAAAATTAATAGTAATTTAAATGTTGTAAAACCCGATACGCCAAGCATTAAAGTAAGTACACCACAACTGCAATCAATAAGTGTAAATTGGGATGCATTTAGCTTAAATCAGCTTGATGGTTTACCTACTTTACTTACGCCAGTAAAAGCGATTTTACCAAAGAGTTTAACCCGTCAAGGTATTGATGTATTCACTGTAAAGCTCGACGTGTTTATAGATGAAAGCGGTAAGGTAAGTTTAATTGAGGTAGTGCAAAACCCATATCCAGAACTAAAACCCGCAATCGACAAAATTATTAAACAAAGCCGCTTTAGTGCACCTAAAAAAGAAGGTGAGACTGTACGCGCTCGCTTTATTTGGCCAATTGAATTTAAACCTTAAGCCCTATTAAAATGAAAAATATGAACGCAATTAAAACGCTAAAACCATTAACTCGCGCATTTATTACTTCTTTAATGTGCTCATTGCCTTTATTAGGTGTAAGTAGCGTGCATGCAACCGCTGTTAGTGCGCCACTAAAAGTAACTTTATCGCCTAGCGATCCTACATGGCAACTGGCAATAAATAATAAGTTATTAGGTCCAACTGAAGTACTTATTGAGCCAACCGAGCGCGGTTTTGCCCGCCAAGTACAACCGCTATTACAAGCCGGTAATTACAGTGAAGTTGCTGCACTATTTAAAAATCGTGATATGAATCAAGACAGCACCGCTTTAAACTTATTGCGCGCACAAGTTTTGCTTTCAATAAAAGATTTTGATAAAGCCGAAGCCGCTTATTTAGCATGTTTAAAAGCATCACCAAGTTTAATACAAGCGCACCAAGGCTTAAGCCTTTTGTACATGCAACAAGCAAACTACAATAAAGCGCAAACGCACTTGGTTAACACTATTGAGTTGGGTCAGGCTGATGCACAAAGCTATGCACAGCTTGCTTATATTCATGTACAACATAATCAACCTTGGAGCGCTGTAGCAGCCTATCGCCAAGCGCTTATGTTAGCGCCAGAAACAAGCCAATATCAGCAAGGGCTATTATTTGCTTTAATTGAATCAGGTGATTTAAATCAAGCTAATGCATTATTAAAAGAATTACTTAACAAAAACCCTGATAACGCAGAACTTTGGTTGCAACGTGCACAAATTGCATTGCAACTAGAACAAAATAAAAATGCACTTGCGGCAATTGAAGTCGCACTTAAACTTAACCCTAAAGATACGAGCAATCAGCTTCTTGCTGCACAATTACACTTAAGCCAAGGTAGCAGTGAGCGTGCCGTTACTTTATTAAAACAAGGCTTAAAACATGCAGGTAAAAAACAACAAACAGCAGTAATTAACACCACAATGCAAACACTAGGATGGCTTGTATCGCAGCAGCAATGGGGATTAGCTAAAGAGCTTATACACAGCGCTAAACGGTTCACTAAACAGTTACCACGTGATGAGCAAGCACAGTTTTCGGTTTACAACGCACAGTTAGCAATACAGCAAGGCAATACAAATGGAGCAATAAAAAGTTTAAATAGTGCTCTTAAAATCAATCCAAATTTAGGCGATGCCCTGCTTAGCCTTGCAAGTATTTATCGTAATAAAAATCAGCTTACTCAAGCCAAACTAATGTACGTACGTGCACAAGCATTACCTGATTATCAGTTATCTGCATGGCTTGGATTATCACAAGTAGCAATTGATTCTAAAGACTACTCCGATGCACTTAAGCACCTAAAAAAAGCACTACAAGCAAATCCGCAGCGCCAAGATTTAATTACTAATATTCGTGCCCTTGAAAATATAGTACGCCAAGAAGGATAAATGCTTTTAAGCAAATCGAGTGCTGCGCTTTAGACAGACCAATGAATAGCTATTAGTTATAAATATTAAAAGCGGCGCTTTTCGCGTGAGCAAGCTCTACACCTACCGGTAAAATTTGACGCTGTGGTTAAATTTACTTGTAGACGCCCAGCTTGCTAGCGTGACGAGCAAAGCTCGTAATTATTAAAAGCGACGCTTTTCGCGTGAGCAAGCCCCACGCCCACCGGTAAAATTTGACGCTGTGGTTAAGTTTACTTGTAGACGCACAGCTTGCTGGCGT
>NZ_AUTQ01000029.1 GCF_000498095.1 Pseudoalteromonas sp. TB64 | reverse complement strand
CCCGCCGTTTAGTTTGGATAAATGGGGGCATGACGATGCTAGTAGCGATCCATATGGGCGTTTCCGCCGTGGTGTACCACCTAAAACCAAAGGTGACTACGCGTTTATCAGCCATATGATTGAAACGGTAAAACCAGATACAGGGCGTATGGCGGTAGTTGTGCCACATGGTGTGTTATTTCGCGCATCAAGTGAAGGTAAAATCCGTAAACAACTTATTGAAGAAAACTTGCTTGATACCGTTATTGGCCTACCTGAAAAGTTATTCTTCGGTACAGGCATCCCTGCAGCCATCTTAATCTTCAAAAAACAAAAAAACGATAACAACGTATTGTTTATTGATGCAAGCCGTGAGTTTAAATCAGGCAAAAACCAAAACCAGTTAACGCCAGACAACATTCAAAAAGTCATCGAGACCTACAAAGCACGTGAAACTACCGATAAATACTCATACCTAGCAAGTGTTGACGAAATTGCCGAGAACGACTTTAATCTAAACATCCCTCGTTATGTTGATACCTTTGAAGAAGAAGCTGAAATTGATTTAGTGGCAGTACGTACTGAACGTGTGCAACTGAAAAATGAGCTACAAACCCTTGAAGCAGAAATGGAAGGTTACTTAAAGGAGTTGGGTTATGGTGCCTAATGGATGGGAAAGGAAGCCAATTAAAGAACTGTGTGAATCGATAATTGACTGCGTAAATAAAACTGCTAAGCACGTTGATTATGTCACTCCCTTTAAAATGATTCGAACCACTAATGTACGCAACGGGCGTGTTGATACTGAGAATGTCAGGTTTGTTGAGGAGGAAATATACAAACAATGGATTCGTAGGGGGGCTCCTAAAGACGGGGATATAATTTTTACTCGCGAGGCTCCGGTTGGAGAGGCCGGAATTCTGGAGAATGCTAAGGGGATATTTCTTGGCCAAAGAACTATGATGTATCGCTCTGCACCAGAAGTATCGGATAACCGATTTTTATTTTATTCACTCATGAGTGGATATTGCCAAAAACAAATTGAAGATTTTAGTAACGGTGGAACGGTTGCTCATATGCGAGTACCTGATTGTGGAGAGCTAATGATCAATACTCCACCACTCCCTGAACAACGCAAAATCGCCACTATCCTATCCACTTGGGATAAAGCGATTAGCGCCACCGAACGCCTAATCGACAGCAGCAAACAGCAGAAAAAAGCCCTGATGCAACAACTGCTCACTGGTAAAAAACGCCTACTTGATGATTCAGGTAAACCGTTTGAGGGGGAGTGGGAAGAAGTAGTAGTTGGTGCAGTTGCAAATTTAACAGCAGGAGGAACACCAAGCACAAAACATCCTGAGTATTGGAGTGGAGAAATCCCTTGGATGAACTCAGGTGAAGTCAATCTTAAACAAGTTTGCTCAGTTGAAGGTCGTATTACAGAGTTAGGCCTAAAGAAATCTAGCACTAAAGAAATTCCATTAAATAGCATTCTTATAGCTCTTGCAGGGCAAGGAAAAACTCGAGGCACTGTAGCCATAAATCGAATCAAACTTTGTACAAACCAGTCCATCGCTGCAATTATGCCAAATGAACAAAAACTTGATTCGGAGTATCTATATTTTAACTTGGACGGCCGTTATAAAGAGTTGAGAGCAATGTCCACAGGTGATGGCGGCCGTGGTGGATTAAACCTTAGCATTCTTAAATCAATTAAGTTGAAATTACCTACGCTAGAAGAGCAAAAAAAAATAGCTACTGCTCTCATCAATGCAGATAAAGAAATCGATCTATTAAAGCAACAACTCGCTGATTTAAAACAAGAGAAAAAAGCGCTTATGCAGCAACTGTTAACGGGCAAGCGCAGAGTAAAAGTTGACGAAAAGGAGGTCGCATAATGTCAAAAGGTAAAAATCCACACGTTGTTAATCCCCCCTGATAGTTGAGCAGTAAAATGCTGGCAATTCAAAAGTAACTAAAGTTACGAGCCGTTTAACACCGAAGTTCACGGGAGAGATGGACAAATTCGTACTGGTAACAGTTATGGAACTGATCCTCATTCAGCTACAGATCTAAAGTAAGGATACAAATGACTACATCAGAAATGTTCAAAGATTTTCTTAGCAACCTAAAAGTTGATAATGCCTCAAATATCAGTTTGAGGTATGGAGAAATTACCAATTCATTGAACAAACAGTTTAGAGGTACTGAATCTAAAACTACTAATACGCTGCAAGTTGGCTCATATGGTAGGTGGACAGGTATCAAGGGTATTTCTGATTTGGATATGCTTTATGTCATGCCGAGTACAAAGTGGAACGATTATAAAAACGATCAATCCAAATTATTGGAAGACACCAGAGACGCAATCAAAGCCCGATACTCAAATACTGAAGTAAAGATTGACCGATTGGTTGTTCAAATTGTCTATACCAACTTTATGGTCGAGGCTCAGCCTGTTTTTAAACAAGACGACGGAAGCTTTAAGTACCCCGACACTTATAATGGCGGAAGTTGGAAGATCACTAAACCGAAAGAAGAGATTGATGAAGTTAAAAATGTTGTTGATAACAAAACTAATAACTTTCGTCATCTTTGTAAAATGGCTAGAGCGTGGAAAAATAAGCATGGCGTAGGCATGGGCGGCTTATTAATTGATACGCTCGCATACAATTTCTTAAACTCGACAACCGAATACGATAACAAAACTCACGCTTATTATGACTTGATGTGTCGTGATTTCTTTAAATATTTGGCTGATGAACCTAATAAAGAGTATTACGCAGCTTTAGGTAGTCGCCAACAAGTAAAAGTTAAAGAAAAGTTCCAAAGTGCTACTCTAGATGCTTATGATTTGTGCTTAGCTGCGATAAAAGCTGGAGGACAAGATTCTGCCAATAACAAATGGAAAAAGGTTTTTGGTAGAAATTTTCCAGCAGCTCAAACTGTACAAAAAAGTAAGTCACTCAAAGCCTTTAAAAATACTGAGCAGTTTATTGAGGACTTACACCCAGTTGATATTCGATACTCACTTAAAATTGAATGCGAAGTAACTCAAAACGGCTTTAGGTCAGATTTTCTTACCAAAATGCTCGCAAACCGAACTCCTTTATTAGCCAATAAAAGATTAGACTTTATGGTTGAGAAGATTAATGTTCCAGGCGAATACATTATTAAATGGAAGGTTTTAAACCGAGGTACTGAAGCGGAGAAAAAAGATTGTGTTCGAGGTCAAATATTTAGAGATGATGGGTTTAGAAAAAGAAGAGAAACAACCACATTTAAAGGTGAACATATTGTTGAGTGCTTCGCGATTCAAAATGGTGTGGTTGTTGCGAAAGATAGAATTAATGTGCCGATTCAGTGAGGGGAGTTATGGAAAAGAATGATTTATTAAAGCACATTGCTGAAACTGGATACAACGTAGGCTATACAGCTAAGTTACACTTTGCTAGTTATGAGTTGATAGAGAAAATACCTAGCTTAATAAGCTTCATATCAATGGCTTTTGGTATCTATGCATTAGCTTTTGAATCTTTATCAACAAAAGATATCTCCAGTACATTGTTAGTTTTGGGTATTGTCGGTCTCTATGTTAGTAATCGAAATAGTGACAAGATACACTATAAAATCAAAGGGGATAAATTAACTAATTTATTTAATGATTTAAAGCGTCTAAATAATGAAGTTAAAGCTGCTTCTGATGAACTTACTAATTTTTCATACAGACTTGGTTTAATCGAAGAGAAATTTAATGAGAACTGCTCACCTAATCACATAATATTTGCGACTTGGTTTGCCCACTATAAGTTTTTTTGGGAACAACAAACAGGTTGGATTGAAGAGCACAAAGAATTTGGCCTTTTTAGAGATAAAATTCCATTAACCTTTTGGTTTTCGTTAATTGTGGTGGCAATTATCTTTTTGCTGAATACAGAGTCAATCATGTCTCATATTTGTGAGTTCACACAAGTAAAGGAGGCAACTCATGAGTAATGCTTCTGTTAACTTTCAAGAAGAGTTTAGCGCAAAAATCCCGGCACTGACCCTCTTAAACAATCTAGGTTACACCTTTATTCCACCGAGTGAATGTGAAGCCTTACGCAGTAATACATTAGCAAGCCATAAGAAAAGTACCCATCAGGTGGTGTTGTTACCTGTGATGCGTGACTTTTTAGCCAAACAGACGTTTTCGTTTGCAGGTAAGCAGCATACGCTATCAGAAGCGGCCATTGATAAGGTCATGCATGAGCTAAACCCTGCCATGAACCTTGGATTAAAAGCCGCTAACGAGAAGGTTTATGATGCGCTAATGTATGGCGTGAGCGTTACTGAATTTATTGATGGTAAAAAAGCATCCCCCACTATTAAGCTGATTGATTGGCATAATATTGATAACAATGCGTTTCATTGTACCGAAGAATTAGTTGTACAAAATGCCGAGGGTACAGGCAACCGCAGACCGGACATTGTGTGTTTTGTGAATGGTTTGCCATTAGTGGTGATTGAGGCAAAACGGCCCGACTCAAACAAAGAAGGTAAATCGACCAATACTGAGGCAATTTCTCAGCATATTCGTAACCAAAAGCAGGATGAAATACCGCATTTATATGCCTACAGCCAGTTGCTGCTAGCCATAAATGGGCATGAGGGCTTGTATGCAACGTGCGGCACCCCTGAGAAGTTTTGGGCGAAGTGGAAAGAAGAGCATATTCCTGAAGCTGAGTTTGTAAGGCTTAAAAACCACACACTGAGTGATGAGCAATTAAATATGCTGTTTAATCATCGCTCAGCCAAGGATAAAGCTGATTACCTTTCACTTGTTGCTGCGGGTGATTTAACGATTACTGACCAAGACAGACTCATTGTAAGTTTATTACGCCCTGAGCGCCTACTGGATATGACCCGACTATTTACGCTGTTTGATAAGAAAGCAGGCAAGATTGTTGCGCGTTATCAGCAAGTGTTTGGGATTAAAGCACTTATAGAACGTATCAATACGTTTGATGATACTGGTGCACGTGAAGGCGGTGTTATTTGGCATACCACTGGCAGTGGTAAGTCGTTTACAATGGTGTTTTTATCAAAGGCGCTTATTTGGCTTGAAGAGCTAGCGCAGTGCCGCGTAATTATTGTAACTGACCGTGTAGACCTAGAAGACCAGCTAAGCCGTACTTTTGCCTCTGGTGGTGTACTCACCGACCGCGATAAAAAAGATGCAATGGCAACCACAGGTAAGCGTTTGGCAGAGCAAATTGGTAAAGGTAACGAGCGCGTTATTTTCTCGATTATTAATAAATTTGGCTCTGCAATAAAACACAAAGACTGCTACAACGATAGCCCAAATATAATTGTGTTAGTGGATGAAGGCCACCGCAGCCAAAACGGTGAAAATAATATTCGTATGCAGCAGACGCTACCTAAAGCCGCTTTTATTGCCTTTACAGGTACGCCGCTATTAAAAGACGATAAGACCGAAAATAAATTCGGTAAAATTATTCACTCTTACACTATGCAGCAAGCAGTTGAAGATAAAACCGTGACCCCACTGCTGTATGAAGAGCGCATACCAGAGCTAAACGTTAACGACAAAGCCATTGATGCGTGGTTTGATCGTAGTACCAGTAAGCTAAGTGATAAACAAAAAACCGATTTAAAAAGAAAGTTTTCGCAAAAAGGTCAAATATATCAAACTGCCGATCGCATTATGTTAATTGCCTATGATATTGCCGACCATTTTCAAAACTTTAAGCATCAGGGTTTAAAAGGCCAGTTAGCCTGTGATTCTAAAGCCTCTGCAATACGCTACAAAGAGGCGTTAGATAAAATCGGTACTGTGGCGTCGGTTGTGGCGATGTCGGCTCCTGATACGCGTGAGGGGCACGATGTAGTTGATCAAGAAAGCAAAGACATTGTACAAAATTGGTGGAAGGCCAATGTTGATAAAATGGACGAAAAAGCCTACACCAAAGCCATTATTGAAGACTTTGGTAGAGACGATGGCCCTGATATCATGATAGTGGTTGATAAGCTGCTAACGGGCTTTGACGAGCCAAAGAACACAGTGCTTTACATCGACAAACCCCTTAAAGAGCACAACTTGATCCAAGCCATTGCCCGTGTTAACCGGTTGCATAGCAAAAAGCAGTTTGGTTACTTGATTGACTACCGAGGCATATTAAAAGAGCTTGATACCACCATAGAAAAGTACCAAGACCTTGCGGAGCGCACCCAAGGCGGCTTTGATATAGACGACCTGAAAGGTTTATATAACCGCATGGATACGGAATATAAAAAACTGCCGGGGTTACACAGTGATTTGTGGGCGATATTTGAAGGGGTTAAAAACAAGCAAGACGGCCCCGCGCTTCGTCAAGCGTTAGCACCGAAAGTACATGAGGTTGATGGTAAGCTCACCGATACCAACCTTAAAAAGCGTGATGATTTTTACTCTATACTTACGGCATTTTCAAACTGTATGAAAGTAGCGCTGCAATCAGCGACCTACTTTGAAGATAAGTCGTTCGATAACAAGCGTGACCTATACAAGCGTGATTTAAAAGCTTTTGTAGATTTACGTAAACAAGTACGTGAAGATGCTGATGAAACTATTAATTACGATGAATACGCTGAAGACATCCGTAGCTTACTCGACAAACACATAGCAGGCATTGAAGTAAAAGAACCTGACGGAGCTTACTTGGTAGGCAACTTAGGAAAAGGCGTTAAGCCGCAAGATTTGAGTGATGATGAGGCTCGTAACCAAACGGACAAAATTACTGGTCGTATCACCAAGATGATTGAGCAAGATTTAGCTGATGATCCTTATGCACAAGAATACTTTTCTAAAATGCTTAAAAAGGCCATTGACGATGCTAGAGCCATGTTTGATGCCCCTGTTAAGCAGTACATCTTGTTCGCTGATTTTGAACAAGAAGTAAAAGACCGCAAAGTCTCTGATGTTCCAAGTGACTTTGTGGATGACGCCGGCAAGTTAAACAAACATGCTCAAGCCTATTTTGGCCTGTTCAAACATTTGTTTGATAGTGAGCTTTTAACTGAAAAGGCACTGGATAACGAGAAATTGGTATCGCTTGCTTTTAATATTGATGCCGTCGTAAATGATGCGGTTGCTGAGTATTCCATTAACCCTGCGGAAATTGAAAATGCCATTCACATGAAGTTATTACCATTACTGTTCGCTGAGCTTGGCCTTGATAACGCTCAAAAGCTAATTGAAGAAGTGTTGAAGAAGACCCGTTTAGGTATATCACGAGGTGACGTTTAGTGAGCAAGCACTCTGTTGCCGCTGCTATTCATTCTGAAAAAAGTAGCACAACAACCAACGAACAGGGTGTTTTTACTTATGGTAACGACACCATTCGCTATGACGTTATTCGTAAAACAAAGCCTAGTGATACCGCTAAAAAAGTAGCTCGTAAAATCATTATAAAAGTTCACCCTGATCAACGTGTTGTGGCAAGCGTGCCTCATGATACAAGCGAAGATACTATTCGAGAAGCCATGTACAAGCGTGCAAGGTGGATATGGCAAAGTATTAATGACTTTGCAAAGCAAAAAGACATGGTACTACATAAACAATATGTGAGTGGCGAAACCCAGTTTTATTTAGGTAAGCGCTATGTACTCAAGGTAATTGTTGATGCCGAGCAAGTACCTAACGTAAAGCTAAGCCGTGGCAAATTGAACGTAACAATCAAGCATGAAGTGAGCAAAGATTTTGCCCCTGATAGTCAAAATAGCCGCGCTGCGAAAATTAAGCCGCTAATCGACAAATGGTATCAACATAAAGCAAAAGCCATTTTCCATGAACGGCTTGCAGAACTACTACCTAAAACCACGTGGGTAACAGGCATTCCCTCTTTTCGTGTAATGGCGATGAAAAAGCAATGGGGAAGCTGTTCAACTAAAGGCAACTTGATGCTCAATCCACACCTTGTTAAAGCACCGAAAGAGTGTATTGACTACGTAATATTACATGAGCTTTGCCATATAGCTGAACACAACCACAGCGAGCGTTTCTGGCGTTTGCTAACCCAAGTTATGCCTAATTGGAAAGAAGTAAAAGCCAAGCTAGATGATATGGCGGAGATGTATTTGAATGAGTGAAACACAATTAATAGGTTTATAAAACGTGATTAAGAAAAAGATGCCTGAAAGTTTTATAGAGTTTTTGTCGCTGCTCTCTAATAATAAACTTATAACTGACTTTACGAATCAATTAATATCACTACCTTCAGAAGAAGATAATTACTTTATCTCAATTGGTGACAGATGGTGTTCAGTAGAAAATATCGTTAAGCGGGACTTAAATTTTAGTAAACAGTTAGATAGCTTTGCTTTTGAAGATTTAGATCCTAATTTTTCATTCAGCTCAGGGAATTTAAAAGCAATATATCTACCAGATGAAGACTTCATAAACGGCGGTAGTGCAATTATAATTTTCTCTATCGTTGGCAGCACATGGCGACATATAGTTCCGTTAGAAAATCAATTGTCTTTATGGGAGCAACTAGGCCTTCTAAATTAATACTGTTTTATTAATAATTGAAACTACAACAGTACGTTTAAAGAGAGCTTTAACTATTTTCATTTATATACAGAGCAAAATGAAAGGTACTAATTTTTAATGATTTCATCTGTGATTTGACTATCTAAGTATTTCCTTACTTGAGGTAAGTTATTTGCGCTATCTTTTAAGATGAAATCTAACGCAGAGCTGTTGTCAAATATCTGATTTTCTCTTGTTATCCATGCATGAGCTAATTTTTTATCTGAAAAAAGCGTTCCAAGTGCTTTGTATATTCCTAAGACATACGAAATACGCAATAAAGTATCATCGGATAAAGTTATTATTATGTCTTGTTTCCAGCTTTTAAATAATTGTTCAGATGACTGACCAAGTAAATTCGTTTGCTCCTTTTTTGTAACTTCCCATTTCGTCATGATGTTAAAAAAAACACGCAAAGCAATCTCTGAGGTTCTTTTAGGGTTTTTATTTAATATTTCATTCTTTAAAAGTGACATAAATACACTCTTGTATTTGCTCAGTTGTTTTGAGCGAAAGAATAGCTATTGAGCTTATATAAGCCAAGTAGCGTGTTAATTGTAGATATCTTATTTTGTAAAAAATATACCCTTTCTTTTTTGATCAGATACTCTAATTGGGTTTCTTTTTCTAGAGTTTTCCCTAATATTACGTCAATATTGTAGGGAACTAGTGTTGCTCTGCATTTTATCATCTCTAAATCACATAGTGCTTTCTGCATATCAAGAGCTAAAACAAAACTGAAATGCAGCTCCTTTTCTACTTCAAGTATGTGATGTGGTTTGTAGAATAAATCTGTTTTTTTATATCTGATGCCTTTAGAGTATGTTGATATGATCAGTAAAGATTTTTTTGTAAGCTTTTCTAAATATAGTGAAACCAGTTTTTCTATTTGCTCAAAGCGAAAGTATTTAGCAATTTCTAATTTCGTAAAATCATCACATATCTTCGAAGAATAAATATACACTGTTTTTTTTGAATCAATAATTTCATGAATAATAGAATTTACATCTGCCATATATCACCTCACTTCCTTTATTATGACTAATAAGTCATTTTTTATGTAATATAGTGCATATGAGCTGTATTGGCAATATGGGATCATCCTATTAAAAAATAGGGTTTGATCTTAATGGTTCATGTAAACAAATTAATTGGCAAAAATATAAAATTAGCGCGAGTAAAAAAAGATTGGAGTCAAGCCGATC
>NZ_AUTQ01000028.1 GCF_000498095.1 Pseudoalteromonas sp. TB64 | reverse complement strand
CCCGCTACTTCAACGGCTTCACCGTTAACTACGCGTGGTTTATATTTAAATTTAAGCGCTGCATCCATAGCGGCTCTATCAAACAAAGACTCAGGCTCAGCTTTAACCACTTGCGGATCGCGTACTGTACCTTGCTTAGTTACTATAAATTCAACAATAACGTAGCCTTCTATACCTCGCGATAATGCACGGCGCGGATAAACAGGTGCCACTTTAACAATAGGCAAATATTCCCCATCACTTGTTTCAAGCGCCAATCCAGCAGACAAATTTACATCTGCGTCAACGTTTGCGCCAAAGTCAAAGTTATTAGCGTTTGCGTTTGCATCACTACTTTGCATTTGCGGCGATTCCATTGACGGTGGCGGCTCTTTAGGCGTTGGTGGTTTTTGTGGTTTACGTTCTTTTTTTTGCACGCTTTCTTCTTTTTTAAGCCTTACAAAATCAAGTACATTTCCCTTAGCGGGCTCACTCATAGCTCCATCGCCACCAGTTATGAGTGCCTGCATGCCTAAAAACAGCATAAAGGTCACTACACCGGCTATAACTAATGCTACTAAATAACGCATTGCCTACCCTTATGCTTCTTGAGCTGCAATCGACACGTCAAACACACCTGCTGCGCGTGCTGCATCCATTACTTTTATTAAAGTATCGGTTGTTGATTTTTT
>NZ_AUTQ01000027.1 GCF_000498095.1 Pseudoalteromonas sp. TB64 | reverse complement strand
ACCCGGAACAATCGCAAAATTAATATTATGCTTGGTAAGCGCATCGGCTTCTTCGTTAATACGTGCAAATATACTTGGATCACCGCCTTTTAAACGCACTACGTTTAAGCCTTGTTGCGCGTATTTAACCAGTAATTCGCAAATGTTAGCTTGGGTCATCGAATGCTTACCAGCACGTTTACCTACAAATACTCGCTGTGCTTTTTTAGGAAGCGTTTTTAATAAATCATCGCTTACTAACCAGTCGTATAAAACAACATCGGCTGCATTAATTAAACGCTGCGCTTTTACCGTAATAAGCTCTGCGTCTCCTGGGCCGGCACCAATTATATAAACGTTGCCGCTTTTAGCACTGCGATCATTTGAGCTTGTTAGCTTAGTAACAAGCTTATTTAGCCACACGTTTTCAATACCCGAAAAATAAGACAGTACACTCATAATATTCCCCTAAGCCACAGCTGTTGTAACTTTTGGTTCAGAGCTTATAAATACACTGCCGTCTTCAATTTTTGCATTAAAAACCGGTAGGTGTATTGCTTCTGCTTCTAAACATTCACCTGTTTCTAGGCAAAAGTGCTGCTTATATAAAGGCGATGCAACAACTAATTTATTGTCGATAGAGCCAATAATGCCACGCGATAATACATTGGCTTTACCAATAGGGTCGTAGTTGCTAATAGCAAACACAGCCGTTGGGTTTTGTGGAATATAAAAAATAGCAACTTGCTGATTATTAACTAATGCGCATACGCCGCTATTAGCCACTAGGTTGTCGATTGTTCCAATATTATGCCAAGACATCAGCTTGCTCCTCTTCAACTTCCATTACTGGAATACGGTTTTGTGTATTACGTTGCTCACGTTTTTCGGCTTCTGTCGCAGGGCGAATTTGGTTACGCTCTTGCACAAACAAAATGTTGTCGTCGGTTTCGGGGCTATTAACAAACTGGCGGAATCGTTTGGCTGCATCAGGGCTTTCAATCGCTTTTTTCCACTCACAGGCGTAGGTTTGTGTAATTAATTCCATTTGCGCTTCTAGCTCGTCGCAAATGCCTAAGCTGTCGTCAATGACTACGCTTTTAAGGTAATCTAAACCGCCTTCAAGGTTTTCCATCCATACCGAGGTACGCTGTAATTTGTCAGCCGTTTTAATGTAAAACATAATTACGCGGTCAATGTATTTAATTAGTGTTGGCGTGTCTAAATCGGTCGCAAATAAATCAGCGTGGCGAGGGCGCATACCGCCATTACCACACACGTATA
>NZ_AUTQ01000026.1 GCF_000498095.1 Pseudoalteromonas sp. TB64 | reverse complement strand
GTTTTAAAGGGTCCGCGTGCGGCTTTATTTGGTCGTGGCGAGCCTGGCGGTACCGTAAACTTAGTTACTAAACGCCCAACGTTTGATACACAAGGGGAGCTTAAGCTAAGTGTTGGCAGTTTTGATACTTACCGTGCTGACATAGATTATACAACGCCGGTATCTGACGATGTTGCAATTAGGGTGGTTGGTTTTTATGAGGATGCAAAAAGCTTTCGCGATACCATTGAAACAACTAAACAAGGCTTTAGCCCTTCAATAGCGTGGAATATTAACGATAATACCCAGCTTATTTACGAACTTGAATATAGCGACCAAGAAGTGCCATTTGATCGAGGCGTATTAGCCATAGATGGCGAGCTTGGTTTAATTCCAGAAAGTCGCTTTTTAGGCGAACCTGGTGATGGCCCAATAGAGGCAGACGTACTAGGGCATCAATTAGAGTTTATTCATGATTTTAATGATAACTGGAGTGTATTACTGGGGGCAAATTACCGTGATACATCACTTGAAGGTTTTGCAACCGAAACCGGCTTTGATGGTGTAATAGACGGTGAGGTAAATCGCTTTAGACGTTACCGCGATTACGACGCGCAATACCAAGTATTTCGCGGTGAGTTAACTGGTCATATTAAACTAGGTGGTTTAAAGCACCGCTTGATTATGGGTATTGATTCAGATCGTTTTGAAAACGACCAAGTTGTATTGCGCGTACGGGGTGATCAATATATTAATGTGTTTAACCCTGTGTATGGTGCATACCCGTTGCCAACGCCCACCTCTAATACTGACCGCATAGAAATACAGAAGTCGCTTGGTATATTTATTCAAGATCAAATAAGCATAACCGATAAGCTTGATATTCGCGTTGGTGCACGCTTTGATGATTACGAGCAAACGTTAAATAATCGCTTGTCTGATATAAAGTCTAAACAAAGTGAATCGCGTATTAGCCCACAGTTTGGCATTGTTTATGAAATGCATGATTCAATCTCTGTATATGCAGCGTACGGGGAAAACTTTAGACCTTTATCGGGTACTGACTCAAACGGTGATGGTTTTGAGCCAAATCAATCTACGTCAGCAGAGGTAGGGGTTAAGTTTACCCTAAACGACGGCGCACTCTTTGGTACTGTTGCTGTATTTAAGGTAGAGCAAGATAATATGCTGGTGGTTGACGACCCAACTGCTTTTACAAGTGCCGCCA
>NZ_AUTQ01000025.1 GCF_000498095.1 Pseudoalteromonas sp. TB64 | reverse complement strand
TGTGCTACGTCCGCTTATACGGGTATTCCACTCACTGCCCGCGATGTAGCGCGTAGTGTTACATTTTTAACGGCGCAGTTTGCCGATCCTAACAAGCAACCTCATTGGCAAAATTACGCGTTTATGGCTGCAAACAACAACCCCACTTTAGTGGTTTATATGGGGCTTTCGTGCTTACAAACGCTAAGCAACGGTTTGCAATCAGTGGGTTGGCCAAGTAATACACCCATTGCACTAATAGAGAATGCCACTACCACTAAGCAAAAAGTAATTACCAGTACGCTTGAACAAATAGTAAATGAGCATGCTAAACATAACTTTCAAGGTCCTACCCTTATTATGATTGGTGAAGTAATAAATCATAAAATGGCTATTAGCCCAGAGTTACTAAACAGTGTAAATGTTAACGCTTGATAAATATTGTTTTCGCGCTTACTACCTCCCCAGGAGTAGGCGCTTTTTTAGGTTCAAGTTGTGTGCAATAACATATTTAAATGCACCAAATAAGTTAACAGCAGCGATTATTTTAGTTATAAAAACTCTGTGATAAATTAAGATGGAATTTCAAGTGACTGTTTTAGTTTGATTTTAAATTCAATGATGAAATTTATTAATGATTGGAACGGTGGTTGCACTTTAAAAACAAAAAAGTGTGGAATACTATCAATGGCGACAAGCAATCCTCTCACAAAACAGTTTTTATTAGCGGCAAAGTATCAAGAAATACACGCCTTAAAAAAATTACAAAACAGTTGCGCCTCGCTCACTAAACTAGGCGATTTTGTACATCAGCTACAAAAAGAACGTGCAATGAGTAATATATTTTTAGCCTCAAATCGCGAGCGGTTTAAAACACAACTCCAGCAGCAAATACACGTAAGCCACGATGCACAAACCGCATTTTATGATTCAATTAAACAAACTTATATTAGTGATAATGCCGATACTGGTCATACTCGACTATTTAATTTAATTGCCTATAGCTTACAATCTCTTGATGCATTGCCTGCATTACGAAGCCAAATATCGCAGCAAAACATTAGCGCAGTACATGCTACACAATCATTTACGCAGCTAATAACCAGTTTACTCAATATTATTTTAGAGGCAGCTGATGGAGCAAGCGATCCTAAAATAACTCGCTTACTGGTCGCATTTTTTAATTTTATGCAAGGTAAAGAATACGCAGGGCAAGAACGTGCGTGTGGCGCACAAGCATTTGCAGCGAGCAAGTTTACTGCAGAGCAAAAACAACAACTGGCACATTTTGTACAGGAGCAAAACCACAGCTTTGACTTTTTTAATGAATACGCAGATGAGCATTTATTAAAGTGCTATGCCACGCTAACAACGCATCAGGTTAACAATCAAGTTGAACAACTTAGAAGTTTATTGCAAAAACTCGATGACGAAAACGCACAACCGCTCTCACAACTTAGCGAAGTATGGTACGAAGTAACCACTACTCGTATCGATATAATGCATAAAATAGAGCAAAATATTGCTGATAATTTAATCGACACGGCTGCAATGCAAATAGCATGCGCCCAACGTAGTTTAAATACCAATAAAAAAGTGCTCAATACTATAAATGAACAGCAAATCGCTCCTATCGTGGGTCAATTAGCGATTAAACAACCAGACCCTGAAATACAACCCAATGTTGCAGCCGATAAGCTCAATAGCAATAAAAGCATGTACGATTTAATTATTGATCAAAGCCAACATATTAAACAAATTAACCAAGCCCTACTCGATGCTAAAAAAGTAATTAGTGAGCAAAAAATTATTCACCAAGCTAAATACATACTTATTGAACAACTAAAAATTAGTGAAGAACAAGCCCACAAGCAACTACAAAAACAAGCCATGAATTCACATAAAACACTTTATAGTGTTGCTCAAAAAATCGTGGAGTTAAGTGATTAAAAATGAAGGGTAAGTTTAGCTCGTAGGTATATAAAATAAGTATTAGCCAAAAAAATAAACCCAGATGCGCAGTGCGTATCTGGGTTTATATTTAATACAAACAAAATTTAAATCAAGACCTCTATATTGCAGTAATTAACAACATAAAAGCCTATTAAATTAAACTAGGTCGAAACGATCTGCATTCATAACCTTTGCCCATGCAGCAACAAAGTCTTTAACAAATTTTTCTTTGTTATCGTCTTGTGCATACACTTCAACGTATGAACGAAGAATTGAGTTAGAACCAAATACCAAGTCTGCTCTAGTGGCTGTCCACTTAACCGCTTTTGTAGCTGTATCTTGAATCTCATAAGAGTTACGACCAGTCGGAACCCATGAATTACTCATGTCGGTTAAGTTAACAAAGAAGTCATTAGTTAATGCGCCTTCATTATCTGTAAATACACCATGTTTAGTGCCACCGTAGTTAGTGCCAATAACACGCATACCGCCAATCAATACCGTCATCTCTGGTGCTGTTAAACCCATCAGTTGAGTGCGGTCAAGTAGCATTTCTTCAGGTGTTACTGTGTAATGCTGTTTCTGCCAGTTACGGAAACCATCGTGAAGCGGTTCAAGTACATCAAATGACTCATTATCAGTCATTTCTGCTGTTGCATCACCACGACCTGCTGAGAACGGCACTGTTACTTCAAAGCCAGCAGCTTTAGCTGATTTTTCAATACCAACATTACCGGCTAAAACAATTACATCTGCAATACTTGCACCCGTCTCGCTTGCTATAGCTTCTAGTACTGTTAGTACTTTAGCTAAACGAACTGGCTCATTACCTTCCCAATCTTTTTGTGGTGCAAGGCGAATACGGGCACCATTTGCTCCACCACGTTTGTCCGAACCACGGTAAGTTCTTGCACTATCCCATGCAGTATTAACAAGCTCACTTAGTGTTAAATCGGTTGCTGCGATTTTAGTTTTAACTGTTTCAACATCGTAACTTGTATTACCCGCTGGTACAGGGTCTTGCCAAATTAGCTCTTCTTTTGGTACGTCTGGACCAATGTAACGTGCTTTAGGACCTAAATCACGGTGAGTTAACTTAAACCATGCACGTGCAAATACTTCTGAAAAGTAGTCTTGATCTTGAGCAAATTTTTCTGAAATTTTACGGTACGCAGGATCTACCTTCATTGCCATATCGGCATCAGTCATCATTGGGTTAAGACGGGTTGTTAAGTCTTCAACGTCAACTGGTTTTTTATCTTCAGGAAGATTAATTGGTTCCCATTGTGTTGCACCAGCTGGGCTATGCTTTAATTCCCAATCGTAATTAAGTAATAGGTCAAAAAAGCCATTATCCCATTTAGTTGGGTTAGACGTCCAAGCACCTTCAATACCACTTGTGACAGTATCACGACCAATACCACGTTTAGTTTTATTCAACCAACCAAAGCCTTGGTCTTCTAATTCTGCAGCTTCTGGATCTGCTTCTATCTGCGAAGCATCGCCGTTACCATGTGCTTTACCAACAGTGTGACCACCGGCAGTTAATGCTACGGTTTCTTCATCGTTCATAGCCATACGCTCAAAAGTAACACGTATATCATTTGCTGTTTTTTGTGGATCTGATTTACCGTCCACCCCTTCTGGGTTTACGTAAATAAGTCCCATCATTACTGATGCTAACGGGTTTTCTAAATCGCGTTCGCCTGAGTAACGAGTGCCTTCACTGCCACTTGGTGCTAGCCATTCTCTTTCTGAACCCCAGTAAATATCTTTTTCAGGGTGCCAAATATCTTCTCGACCAAAAGCAAAACCAAATGTTTGTAAACCCATTGACTCATAAGCCATGGTACCTGCATAAGCAATTAAATCAGCCCAGCTAAGTTTATTACCATATTTTTTCTTAATTGGCCAAAGTAGACGACGTGCTTTGTCTAAGTTTGCATTGTCAGGCCAAGAGTTTAGAGGAGCAAAACGTTGGCTGCCAGATGCCGCGCC
>NZ_AUTQ01000024.1 GCF_000498095.1 Pseudoalteromonas sp. TB64 | reverse complement strand
CTGCCATTGCTGAGCTGGAATCTCGCGGACTTGCCCTAACCGATTCAAACTTATTTCAAATGGTTGCCGCAACAGAAAACAACGTTGATTTTGACTCTATGACCTACGAAGAGTTTGAAGCCGCCTACGATGTAATTGCTAACAGCGACGACCCATTACTAGAATTTACAGCGCAAGTACCTACCAACAATAAAAATGCCACCATTGATGGTTTTGAAGTTGCCTTTCAGCACTTTTTTGGTGAAAGCGGCTTTGGTGTGCAAGCAAACTACACCACAGTTAATGGCGACATAGACTTTGATGTAAACGCCGACCCTACTACTACACAATTTGCATTAGTGGGTTTAAGCGATACAGCTAACTTTATTGCAATGTACGAAAACGATGATTTTCAAGCACGTATTGCTTACAACTGGCGTGATAAGTTTTTAAATAGCGCAGCTCGATACGTAAATGAGCCAGGCTTTACTGAAGAATATTATCAAATAGACTTTAATGTTGCGTACAACTACAGCGAACAACTATCGTTTTTTGTTGAAGGCCTTAACATTACTGAGCAAAACAGCCGCGAACATGGTCGCACGTCAGTACAATTGTGGAACCTACAACAGCTAGGCGCACGTTACAATATTGGTATGCGTTACAACTTCTAAAGGTAATACAAAGTAAAGCCGTTAGTTTTTACTAACGGCTTTTTTGTATTTAAGCTGAGTACAGGTTATTTATAACAATAATAATGCTAGTTTAATCGTTATCAATATTAGGGTTTTAAGTCATGACCAAACCAATAACAAAAATAGTCGTTTTAGGTGGTGGCACTGCCGGTTGGCTAAGCGCAGGCTTATTAGCCGCTGAACACCCGCACCTTAGTGTTACGTTAGTTGAGTCGGCAAATGTGCCTATATTGGGCGTGGGCGAAGGCACGTGGCCGTCAATGCGCAACACGCTGCAACGCATTGGCATTAAAGAAATTGATTTTATAACCCAGTGCGACGCGTCATTTAAGCAAGGTTCTAAATTTATAAATTGGCGTAACCTCAGCGAGGGAGAAAACTACTACCACCCTTTTATGAATCCACAAGGCTACGAGCACACTAATTTACACGCTAGCTGGCAACGTATTGCACCTAACCAAAAATTTGCCGACGTTGTTAATATGCAAAGCTTTGTATGCCAAGCAGCACTTGCACCAAAGCAATTACAAACACCTGAATATGCAGCGGTCACCAACTATGGTTATCATTTAGATGCGGGTAAATTTGCTGAGTTTTTAAAAAATCACTGCGTTAAAAACCTAAATGTTACGCATATTACTGACGATGTAACCCATGTTATTAACGACGAGCATGGCTATATTGCCTCATTAAAAACAAATAATAATGGCAATATAATAGGTGATTTATTTATAGATTGCTCAGGCTCTTGCGCTCGTTTAATAGGTGAGCATTTTAATAGTGAGTTTATAGCGCAAGATCATATTTTATTTAATAACAGCGCTGTTGCGGCGCAAATACCTAATGCACACACCGATCAACCAATTGCCTCTGCAACGCTATCTACAGCGCAAAGTAACGGTTGGATTTGGGATATAGCCCTGCCAACGCGCCGTGGTACAGGTTATGTATTTAGTAGTAAATATCAAAGTGATGAAAGCGCAACAAATACACTAAAAAGCTACATAGCTAAAAGTACCAGTGAGCAACAAGCTGAGCAACTTACCTACCGCGTATTAAAATTCAGCCCTGGTTACAGGCAAAAATTTTGGATTAAAAACTGTGTTGCCGTGGGTATGTCAGCTGGCTTTTTAGAGCCACTTGAAGCGTCAGCTCTTGCTATGGTTGAGCTTTCAATTAGCATGATAAGCGAGCAACTACCGCAAAACCGCCCCCACATGAGCCAGCTTGAAACGCGTTTTAATAATCGTTTTAGCACTCGTTGGCAGCGCGTTATTGATTTTTTAAAGCTTCATTATGTGCTAAGCGAGCGCGACGACACTCCTTATTGGCAAGATATTGGTAATTTAAATACCGCGCCCGAGCGCCTGCAAAACTTACTTAAACTTTGGCAATTTCAACCCCCTAGCCGCTTTGATTTCATTGAAAACGAAGAAGTGTTTTCATCAAGCAGTTATCAATACGTTTTATATGGCATGGGCTTTAATACACAAACAGTATCTGCACAAAATACATTTAACGACCCACATGCTGGGGATTACTATTATCAGCAAAATCGCGAAAAAATAGCGCAGTGTTTAAATGGACTGCCAAGTAATCGCGCGCTTTTAAATCACCTTTTATCAAATAATGGGCAGCCACATAATGACTAAAACAAACGCTGTTAAAAACGTAGTAATTGTTGGAGGCGGCACTGCAGGTTGGATGGCCGCAGCGGCACTTGCTAAACTAGTTGGTAACAATATAAACATAACCCTTGTTGAATCTGACGATATTGGCACTGTAGGTGTTGGCGAAGCAACAATTCCGCCTATTCGTACATTTCATAAATTGCTGGGTATAAACGAGCAAGCATTTATGAAAGCCACTCAAGCCAGTTTTAAATTAGGTATTAGCTTTGAAAACTGGGGCGATGAAAACACGCATTATATTCACTCATTTGGCGCAACGGGCAAAGAATGTTGGGCGGGTGAATTTCATCACTTTTGGCTGCAAGGTAAAACTTTAGGAATAAACAACCCTTTTGGCGATTACTGCTACGAGCTGCAAGCGGCTAAAGGCGGTAAATTTGCGTTTAATCAGCAAAACCCCATTAACTATGCTTACCATATGGATGCCACACGTTACGCGCAGTTTTTACGTGAATTTTCAGAGCCATTAGGTGTAAAACGCATTGAAGGTAAAATACAAAAAGTAATAAAAAACACTAAAACGGGCCATATAGAATCACTTACTTTAAATGGTGGTGAGCACATTAACGGCGACTTTTTTATTGATTGCACCGGCTTTAGAGGCTTATTAATAGAGCAAGCATTGCATACTGGCTACGAAGACTGGTCGCATTTACTACCGTGTAACAGCGCCATTGCGGTGCAAACAAAATCAACCAGCGATACCGTATTGCCACTTACCCGCTCTATTGCCCACAAAAGCGGCTGGCAATGGCG
>NZ_AUTQ01000023.1 GCF_000498095.1 Pseudoalteromonas sp. TB64 | reverse complement strand
GCTTCAACAGCTTCAACAGCTTCAACAGCTTCAACAGCTTCAACAGCTTCAACAGCTTCAACAGCTTCAACAGCTTCAACAGCAGGGATGTTTCTGGCAATCACTGGGTTTGCATCAACGCCAACAGGACTTAATATTTCAGCCTCTGGTTCATTATAATCATTGCTAATTAAGCTCGTTGAGCTATCTGTCGTTGATCTTTTTTTTCGGATAATTTTTATTTTAGGTTTGGCATTAATTTGACCATCGCTACTTTCTTTTTGCAGCTCATTGAGAACAGAATTTCGGTATTTTTCTCTTAAAATCTCGAATTCACTTAATCGCATTTTCTGTTCTCGTATCGAGTAAGCTTCATTACTTGTTGGGTAAGTTTGTAAAATAGTTGTCGCAATTTTTTCAGCGTCTTCTATTTTCCCCATACGGTTTTTAATTAAATAATTAAGCATTAAAGCGCGAGATGAAACCTGACCTGTATCGTCGTATCGTTTTAAAAGCTCACTTGCTTTGTACAAATCACTTTTAGCATAAAATAATGCAGCCAAACTTATTAAAGTAGAGGTACGTTGTGAGCTGTGGTTCATTGCTTGTTGAAAATAACTTTCAGCATTATCAAAATCATTAAACTCAATAGCACAAAGTGCTAAGTTTTCGTAGCTTTCGGCAACACGAATATAACTTGGAATTTCAATCGCTTTTAAAAACTGATCCGTCGCGCGGTCGTATTCGTTAATCCCACACAAAAACACGCCGTAGTTATTTAGCGTATTAGGATCGTCTGGTTTTATAGCGAGTGCTTTTTGATAGGACTTATCAGCAAGTGTGTTTTCACCTACTTGTTGATAGTAATAAGCAAGGGAGTAGTGTACTTCAGGTAAATTAGGAGCAAATTCGGCAGCTCGTTCTAAATTATATTTAGCTTGAGAGTTATTGCCGGTATTTAGGTATTGTAGTGCTAAAGCAATACGCGTTCGCGCTGCGCCTGTGTTATTAATTTTATTTTCGACGACGGGTTTGTCACTGCCGTTATAACTATTTTCGGTTACACAACCGCTTAAAGCAATTGCCGATATAGTTAAAGCAAGTAAAGATCGCATTACCTTGTCTCTTTGTTTTTATCCATGGGGTCTATCTTACCTAAAAGCCCTTATGTTGCATCAATTATTTAAAAATAAACGATTTAACATGAGGGCTTTAGGTATTTTTAGCTAAAATTTACGCTTGGTGGATATTAACGGCAATTGCGTTATCGTCACGCATTTTCTTTTTAGCTAAACGTTTGGTACGGTCAACTACGTCACCGACCAACTGTCCGCAAGCGGCGTCAATATCATCACCGCGAGTACGACGAACAATACAGGTAACGCCTGCTGCTTGTAATACTTTTGAAAAACGGTCAATGCGGCTATTACTTGAGCGTGTGTACTCGTTACCCGGGAACGGGTTAAACGGAATAAGGTTGACCTTACAAGGTGTGCCTTTTAACGTTTGCACTAATGCATGCGCCTGATCGGTGCTGTCGTTAATACCGTTAAGCATCACGTATTCAACCGTTACATCTTTATTTGCTTTTGAGCCATCGATGTAACGACGACATGAGGCTAAAAATTCTTCAATAGGGTACTTTTTATTAACGGGCACTAAAATGTCACGCAGTGCGTTATCTGGTGCGTGAAGTGAAATAGCCAGTGCTACGTCAATTTTCTCTTTTAGTAAATCAAGAGCAGGTACAACCCCTGAAGTACTCAATGTTACGCGGCGCTTAGATAAACCAAAGCCCCAGTCGTCCATCATTAGCTCCATTGCTGGCACTACGTTTTTAAGATTAAGTAAAGGCTCGCCCATACCCATCATTACAACGTTAGTTACTGGGCGCTTTTCGCTATGACCATCAAGGCCAATATCTTTAGCTACACGCCAAACTTGACCAATAATTTCAGATACTTTTAAGTTACGGTTAAAGCCTTGTTGCGCAGTAGAACAAAAAGTACATTCAAGAGCACAACCAACTTGTGATGATACACATAAAGTAGCGCGCTCTTTTTCAGGGATCCAAACTGCTTCTACTTCTTGGCCGCCTTCCAGAATAAGTGCGTACTTAATAGTACCGTCGCTTGCTTGCTGGCGAACGGTGATTTCTGGCGCTACAATTTCGCATTCAGCTTTAAGTTTTTCTTTAAGCTTTTTGTTTACGTTGCTCATATCGTCGAAGTTATCTACGCCAAAATGATAAATCCATTTCATCACCTGGTCACTACGAAACGGCTTTTCACCGAACGATGCAAATAGCTCGCGCATTGCATCTCGGTTTAAATCTAATAAGTTAATCTTTTTTTGCTCGGTCATGAAACAACCTCAATCGGTGACGGTGGAGATAAAATTTACGAGGACGAATTGTACACAATTCACTCACTTTAATCATTAAGTAAAACATTATTAGTTTACTGATTAATACTTTACGTAATGACTAAAAAAGGGCCCGAAAGCCCTTTTCAATATGTTAACGAATTCGAATTAACGAGTACGTGAACAAAGCTCTTCGTCAGCGAAGAAGTAAGCAATTTCGCGAGCAGCAGATTCAACAGCATCAGAACCGTGAACAGCATTTTCGTCGATGCTATCAGCGTAGTCTGCACGTAAAGTGCCAGCTAGTGCTTCAGCAGGGTTAGTAGCACCCATGATTTCACGGTTTTTAAGAACAGCGTTTTCGCCTTCAAGAACTGTAACCATTACTGGACCAGATGTCATGAAAGATACTAAAGCACCGAAGAAAGGACGTTCGCTATGTTCAGCGTAGAAACCTTCAGCTTTCTCTTGTGAAAGGTGAACCATTTTAGCTGCAACGATTTTAAGGCCAGCAGATTCGAAACGGTTGTAGATAGCGCCAATGTGGTTTTTAGCAACTGCATCAGGTTTTACGATTGAAAAAGTACGTTCTAAAGCCATCTTTATGCTCCAATAATTTTAAGTAAAAGTGTGAATATTAACGGGCGCGAATTATACGCGTTTTAAGTAAAAAATCCTAATTATATTAAAAACCAATTTGATTGCAGTTTTGTGATCTCGATCAAATGTAAATTATTAACCGCATTTATACTGCCGCGCTTCTGTTTACTTATTTGTTAATGACAAGTCATGCAACTGGCTTAAACCCAGTTCGATGTATGGAGCGCACATGTTACCAGCTACTTCTTCAACGCTATTTATTCCTGAATTATTATGCCCTGCAGGCAGTTTAAAAAACATGCGCTACGCTTTTGCTTATGGGGCTGATGCGGTTTATGCTGGACAACCTCGTTATAGCTTGCGTGTACGTAATAATGAGTTTGACCTAGACACTCTGCAAGTCGGGATTAGTGAAGCCCATGCGCAAAATAAAAAGTTTTATGTGGTGTCTAATATTGCACCGCATAATGCCAAAGTTAAATCGTATTTACGTGATATAGAACCAGTTATTGCGATGAAACCCGATGCGCTGATTATGTCTGATCCTGGTTTAATTATGCTTGTTCGTGAAAAATGGCCGGCCATGCCAATTCACTTATCGGTACAAGCAAATGCGGTAAATTACGCGAGTGTGCAATTTTGGGCAAAACAGGGGATTGAACGCGTTATTTTATCACGGGAGTTGTCGCTCGAAGAAATAACTGAAATACGCACACTCTGCCCAGACACCCAACTTGAAGTGTTTGTACATGGTGCGCTTTGTATGGCGTATTCAGGGCGTTGTTTGCTTTCGGGCTACATTAACAAGCGCGACCCAAACCAAGGCACGTGTACTAACGCATGTCGTTGGGATTACGATATAAAACATGGTGTTGAGAACGAAATCGGCGAAATGGTGCATAAAATTGACCCAAAAAAGGTTATTCCTACACTAGGTGAAGGCGCGCCAAGTAACGATGTATTTATGCTAGAGGAACAAGGTCGCCCTGGTGAGTATATGCCTGCATTTGAGGATGAACACGGCACGTATATTATGAACTCAAAAGATTTACGCGCTGTGCAATACGTAGAGCAGTTAACAAAAATGGGTGTACATAGTTTAAAAATAGAAGGGCGTACTAAGTCATTTTATTATGTAGCGCGTACAGCACAAGTTTATCGCAAAGCAATAGACGATGCAGTTGCAGGTAAACCATTTGATACTAACTTATTTAAAACTCTCGAAAATCTAGCACATCGGGGCTATACCGAAGGTTTTTTAAAACGCCATGCCCATCAAGATTATCAAAACTATGAGTACGGTCATTCTGTATCAACTAAACAGCAATTTGTAGGCGAGGTGCTAGGACGTAGCGAAAATGGCTTAGTTGAAATTGACGTTAAAAATAAATTTTGTACAGGTCACTCCTTAGAGCTTATGACACCACAAGGTAACATTACTTTTAAGCTTGAATATATGGAAAACAAAAAGGGTGAAATTATTAGCGATGCTAAAGGCTCTGGTCACATTGTAAAAATACCACTAGATGAAGGCATTAACTTAGCGCATGCTATTTTAATGCGCAATCTTGAGGATCACCAAGATACTCGTAATCCATTTAAACAAGCTGTTTAGCTACAGCTGAATATAGTTTTTCAAAAAAATCGGGGTTATAAAAACCCCGAGTTTGCGTCTTTATTTAAAATAACATTAATTATTTTTCAAGTTGCTTTAGCTTATCTCTTCGCTCTTTACGTTTTTGTTTTAATGTTTTGCTTGCATATTTTTTAGGCTTTTCTTTACTCATTACAAATAACTCCAATTAAATATATAAAATTAATAAATAAAAATTGAAATAATTTACTCTATATTTCCTCCTTAATATTAATGGCTATTATTTCCCAAAGGTGGGATTCCCCAGCTTCTTTATATTCAATAATATGATTTATTTTATGCCCTAAAAGAGCGACCCCAAGAGGAGAGTGAAATGATACGTCACTAATAAAGTGCCTTCGTTGGCTTGGAGGCACTAAAGTTATGCGGCGCTTAAAACCGGTGGTTATATTTTTAATAACCACCGTGCTATTAATTTGTACATGCGGATTGAATTTTGACCAAGGCCGCTGTGAATACTCGACTTCTTGTAGTAAATACGCAAGCTTCAGCGGTTGTAATAGTACAGCTGCGTCTGTGAAGTCATTTTTAGACAGGAAAGGTTTTTTACGTTCGAACAGAAAAGAAAGCACGGACTAATCCCCACAAAAACTAAATCGAATTTAAATATATAAAGGTACAGTGTAACTGCCGAGTGTAAGGGTTACACTCGGCTTAAATTCCGAAGGTGGTATTTGTTTTTAGCAGGTATGTGATTAAAGTAAACATATTATCCTCTTTGTTTAAATCAATCATATTGAGTTTAAAAATAAAGTCAATTGAGTTTTAGGTTAAAAATATATTGTCGATAAATGACAGTTTAATAACTCTTTTTTTATGTTTTTATAAATACGTTTTTTTCACTGAAGTGTTGTTGTTTTTATGTGTTAGTTGCTCACTATGTGATTGAAGTTAAGCGACTAAATAGTTAAGTGCTATTTATGGGATCTATAGTGCCACTTATGGCTATTTATAATATTTATAGATTAAATATACTGGTGTTGTTGTTTATTAAAGTGTAATTGTGTGACTAGTATTTTATTATGTGAAGCTTAAGCTGCTTATTTTATAGAGTAGAAGCTAGGTATCGGGTAACGCTTTTGTAGTGGCTACGTGTTTTACAGCTGAACCTTTATGTAATAGTTACTCCATTCAACAATGTTAAATAACCACTTCTTATTCGGGTTTATCAAAGTAAATTATAAAGGGTCTCATTTATATGTGGATAATTTTTGCATTACTCGCCACTGTTTTTTTTGGTGCGCGAGGAATAATGTACCAATGGACGTCGCAAAAAAAGATTAATCGTAATCTATTATTATTCGGTGTTTTTTTTGTAGGGTTCATAATTAGCGCGCTAGGTACTGTAATATTTGAACACACATGGTACGGCTGGGCTGACATTACTGTTGGACTCGCTTTAGGTTTTGGATCTTTTGCGGCTAATGGGTTTTTGCACAAAGGGTTTTCGGTTGGGAAAGCGTCTTTAATTAGTATTCTGTCGGGGTTAACGCCTTTATTTGTGCTTTTATTTGCCTTTTTATTATGGCAAGAAACCTTAACTGTTATTCAATTAATCGGCTTTTTTATTATTTTTGGCGGTCTTTATATTATTCGCTATTCCAGCGATATCTCATTAAGTAATTTACAAGGTGCGCAATGGGGATTACTGGCGGCACTGTCCTTTGCATTTAATGATTTAATGGGTAAGCAATCAACGCTTCTTGAGGCGGATACGTTTGCAACTTTAACGTCTATGTTTGGTTTTGGTAGCTTTCTTTTTGCCGTCAGTTGGTTAGTAAAGCGTAAAAAAATGCTAGCAGAGCAAGGCAGCTCTCAAGCGTATTGGTCTGCCGGTAAAACATTCTCGTGCGGGTTACTTATTGGTTTAACGAATGTAGCAGGCATGGTTGCAATAATATCGGCTTTTGCAATTGGTAATACAGGGCTAGTGTCGGCAATTTCAGGAATGAACATTTTAATTATTTTGCTGTACTCACGCATCATTCTAAAAGAGTCTTTTACACGCCAAGAGGTGATAGGATTAACAACGGCATTTTTAGGTGTAATCGTACTAAGGCTTAGTTTTTAAAAGACGAATTAGCTTAATTATTTTGCTGTAAAAAGCATACACTGCTACATATTAGTAAAGTGTTGCAGTGTATGTTCTATCAGTAAACGCACTCGATAAGGGATTTGTTTTCTGTCGCGATAAAGCATAGAAAATGGCTGCCCTTTGCTTTGCCAGTCAGGAAGAATACGTTTAAGCTTTCCTGCTTCAATAAGTGGTAATGCGATATAATCAGGAATGTAGCTAATACCCACACCAGACTCAACAGCTTGTTTCATCATTTGAATTTCATCAACTTCTAATCGGACATGTGTGTTTGGATTAAAACTGTACTCTTCGCTCGTTTGCTGATTTTTTAATTGCCACGGTACCAACCCAACGCACGTAACTTTTGGTTGCTTTTTTAATTGCTCAGGATGAGTGATGGATTGATAATCATGATTTAGGTGAGCACATAATATATTATGAGTAAGCTTTAGTTCTCTAATAACCCAATTATCAATAGCAGGGTTTCTTACTCTAAACGCTATATCAATCCCTTCTTTTTCAATGTCAATTAGGTTATTTGAAAAGCGTAAATCTAGTTGAATATCGGGATACTGCAGTAAAAAATCACAAAAAATAGCACTTAAAAAGTGTTTACCCATGTAAATAGGGGCAGAGATCCTAATTTTTCCTTTAGGTTGGTCTTTCTCATCACAAAGTGCTTGCTCAATACACTCTACTTCGTCAAATAACTTGCGATAGCGGTCGTAATATAACTCACCAATATGTGTAAGTGTAACGCGGTGGGCATCTCGGTTTAATAGCGTTAATTGCAGAGCTTGCTCTAATAAACGTATTCTACGGCTTAAAGTTGATAGTGACATATCAAGGTTTGCTGATGCTTTTTTAAAGCTACCAAGTTTTACTATGGTGCAAAAGTAACGTAAATCATCGAGAGAATAATTAGCTGCCATCAAAACCACTTATCATATTAAGACTTAATTATTGATTATGTTGTTTAATACTAACAGCGGCGCCTTAATATTTCATTAGAGATTAAGAGTGAAAAGGGTTGTTGTTTTTATTGCAACTGGATAATGAGTTTTATTTCTTGTTTCAGGCTCTATAAATAAGGTAGTTGCGACGAATTGTATTGATTAAAATCAACATGAGAAAAAAGAATTAAAGGCATAATTTACGATTACTAATCGGGTTATTAAGAATAAAACTGTAACTACTTTATTTTTTCTATTTTGTTCTAGATGATTTTAACTAAGAAGGCTAGAAAGTGGCTCTACTCATAAATAGCAAATGCATTAACTGCGACAGTTATAAGGCTTTTAATTAAATCTTTATGAAACAAGATGTTGCTTTATCGTGCTATTGTTTGTGCTACGATTTTTAGTAATTCATAAGCACCTAGCTAGTATCTTAAAAACAGCCTTAAAAGGCAAATTGTATTAACTGAATAGTTGAAATTTCAGACTTGTAGAGTCTTTGAATATTATATTTGTGTTTTGTAGGTTATATAATTAATTTGGAAAAGATAATTGGTAGTTAATAAAAGTAAAACTTAGATTTTTCTTTTTTAATCCTCACCATAAAGTGCCTTATAGGGATCATTAAGCTGCATTTTGGGCCTTAAAGTGACATATAGGTCACTTTAACTGCCGGCGGTTATATCAAATAGTTAAGTATTGTTTTTACTTAATCTACTTCCTAGCTTGTTTAATAAGCCTAATTAAAATGATGCTCAGCACAGTAGCCGGTAATAACCATATAAAATCACTCATTTTAAACTCTCAATATTTGAAACAATACCTCAACTTTAATGTTTTTGATGTGTTTTGCAAATTTACGACGTTTATCTATTACCTATCAATTTTTCTCCTCACTTATGCCTAGTTAGTTTTAGGACAAATAACTAGGAAAAATCATGAAAGACCAAAAATCGCCGTTTATTCGCCAATATGTACGCGCTAGTAGATCACCGTGGGATGACAGCTCCACAATTTTGCTATTAGCTGATGTTGTTGATAAGCAAACTCTAGAGCTGGGCTTCACAAACTACATTTATTTACACCGAGGTAGCGTGGGGAGTGTTTTGGGTATTAGTATTTCTCAACAGTTGTTAGCTGCTAATCCTGAGTTTTCAGAGCGGTATTTGGAAGGTGTTGAGATGTATGCCTTTTTACTCATACATATTGAAGACATAACAAACTTCTGTAGCTTGTTTAGTGCAGAATTTGAGCAGCTATTTATGATTAAACCCGATGTATATTTTGCAGCTGCAGAAGACAGTTGGTTACGGTTAATAGAAAGCTCATAAACTCTGGCGAGCCCTGGCTCGCTTTTTTATGGTTATAAATGAGCTTAACTTTACTTTTCTTTGTCGTGCTTCATCACGATATATGCAAAGCCAATAGTGAGGACTATCGCTGGAAAAATCATCATTAAAAATTCAGTCATAATTACTCTCCGCTTATCAGTTATTATTAATAATAATATTTGACGTGTACTTTGCAAGCACGGATATTTTTTCTGATTTCAATAAAAAAATATTATCGAGGTTTATAGTTTTTTCTTTTAGAGAGTTTGAAGTTATTTTTAGCGTCATTAGATAGTTATTGGCTTGAAATATATTGAAAAAATACAAACTCCAAGTGAACTACTCGGTACGCTTTGTAATTACCCTGCAGCGAATGTAATTATTAATGTAAAGCCATAAACATACCTGCATATCCATTACCCCAAAAAATTGCACTCAGCTTGTCGCTATACAAGCTACATAATCTGAAGAGCTAATAGGTGATTCACTGCACATCAAATGAGCCTCGTCATGCTATCTACTCAGTAGATGGTTGTGCAGGGGGAGGGCAATATAGCGATTGACCTGGCGGTAGGGCACGAATGCGTTGTCTTAATCGCATAATGTAACCTGACAAAATAATAAAGAGAGCGAACTTAGTTCGCTCTCTTTTATTTTTGTGATTGCTCTTTAAAGTAAGTCGAAAAGGCTAATAAATCCTCTGCTATGTACTTATATAAAGTGACAAGGGTAAAAAGGACAATAGCTATGACTAAGAAGAAATGGATTGAGTTTATCGCTAATGCTATAGCAGAAGTATTTAGTATGTTTGGCTTTATATTTATTGCCTTCGGTTGGCTTTACTATAAGGGGCTAATAAATAAAACCTATTTAATATTACCTACTATTCAATCTTATACGCTCACTGTAGCGGCCTGCTATATAGGGCATTTAACATTTAAAACAATTGCGCTGTATTTTAGCCACAATAAAAAACACTAAAGCATCAAACGATGCTTTTTTTATGAGGTAATCATATTATTTCACGTTCATATTTAGACTTATGAATAAAACAGCGCTGTAATTTCATCACAAAATTTTGTGCGATACACAATCGCAGATTGTAGTAACTCAGCGTCTTCGTGAGTCATAAATGGCTGTTGGGTCTTCTTATTTATCCGCTTTGGGAGCTCTGTCATTAACTGGGTGTGTAATCTTTTTATATCATCAAATATTTGCGTAGATTGTGAAAATATAAATACTTGTTGATAATGGCCCGCTTTCAGTGAAGCTAAGTACTTGAGCAAAATAATTTGTCGCGCTGGTTTATTTTTAAATGAGTTTTCAATTTCGATAGCAACGACGGTTCTATCTGGTAATACGGCGATACCGTCTACAATTCGCGCATTGCTTTGGTTATATAGTCGTTTAAATTCTGGCTCAGATAAAAATCCTGTCCATAGCGGCCTGTAAACGCCATCTGAGGTATGGTTATGTAATCCGCGAAGGGCAACAAATGTATTCATCAGGTCGTGCATTATGTGATTGTGGTTAACCTGCAGTGCGGGGTTTGATTTTGAGCGAAAGTAAGTATCAATACTAGTTTGCTCCTGTGCATATTTAGCTCCTGTGTAAGTTGGAATATAGACGCGTCCATCTGGACTGCGATGGGTGTGGACCATCGTTAATAATTTATCATCAACCAACTTATTTAAGTGGTTCAGCGCTTGAGGTTGACTAATATTATACAGCCAGCGAATAATCACTGGCGCAACAATAGAAAACCTGACCGCAATGAGGACTGTTAGAGCAGCGCGGTTTATACCCTTTTGGTAGTTGTTAGCACCTACGTTATATCGCATATCAATGTCAAAATAGCGGGCGTATTGGTGAGTATAGTCGTTATCTTTTTGCATTCGTGTTCACTAAATCAGGAGTCATAATTTATATAACTCCCGAGTATGCAAAATTGACCGCTTATTTAGCGCGAACCATTAAAAATCGTCCTTCGTTATATATATCACCAAATGCGATACTCATAAGTTTTTCACTACTGGCGCCGTTACGTGATTTAGACTGTGCAATATCAACCACAGTCACTGCGTTAGTACTCAGTTTTAAATCTTTTGCTGCAATGAGCACGTTATCAACAGCACGCGCAATTTCAGTATGGCCACGGTAGTTTTTGCCTGTTTTATCTGTGTGGTGCAGTATCAAAATCGCCTTACCTTCGTTTCGTAATGCGTCAATGCATTTGTTGTAGTAGTTCCAGTCGTTTTGATTGAGCTCCTCTGCGGATGTATACAGTGCGGATAGGTTATCGAAAATCACTACATCGGCCCATTCAATATCACTGGCGAGTGCATCAAAACCGTCAGGTGTTGCAAGGTCGGGTATTCCCCCTTTAAAGCTTTTTTTATGAATTACTCTAAAAAATGGGTCACCAGGTCCAGCGCCTATCGCGTTAAAAATATTGCCAAAACGTGTTTGTATCTGATGCAAACCTAATTCAGCATCAATATACAAAACTTTTTTAGCTTCGCACGGTTCATTACCAAAACTAGTAGTACCAGCAGCAACACTAGCGGCGATATACTGAGATATATAGGTTTTTCCAGAGCCAGCAGGGTAGCCTCTCCGGCAGTTAATATCGAAGGCACAATGATGCATGGTTGAGGAATATCGGCCTGAACAATACTAAGCACGCTATCGGCTTTTCTTAATTGGTGTAATGGATTAGGTGTGTTAGTTGATTCACTGTTTGATGAAAATTGTTGGATATGTTTTTGGTCATTCATATTAATAAACTCCTATGAGATTGCGATATTTCGGAATTTCTAAATAGGATGTCGAAAAACGAACTAATTGCGTTTTATGTAAAATTATCCAATTTATTTTTTATTTTTATTAAGCGTGTTTTTAAACGTAGAAAATTTGTGTGAATTAAACCTATAAAGTAAGGCCTCCTCTTTAAGAGGAGGCCTTACTTTATAGGTTATTCTTTATTTCAATTAGGCAAAAATATTACGGTATTCATTGCAAGACGTTGTGCGTTTGCTCTTTTAATGAAACGAGGGATGAAACCATTAAAGAGAAGCCGCTTTCAGCGGAT
>NZ_AUTQ01000022.1 GCF_000498095.1 Pseudoalteromonas sp. TB64 | reverse complement strand
GACGCACTGCATAACTTAAGCGATGCGGCTGCAATATTTATTGCTTTAGTAGCACGCAAGATTGGCAATAAACCTGCCAACGACACCCATCATTTTGGTTATAAACGAGCCGAAATACTCGCTACTCTTTTTAATAGCAGTACATTAATAATAATTGGTGTGTATTTAGTTTTCGAATCTATTTCGAGCTATTTTAATCCCCAGCCAATTAATGGTTGGATTGTTGTTTGGGTTGCAGCAATAGCGCTAGTAGTCGATTTAGTAACAGCGTTTTTAACGTACAGAGCTGGCGCAAATCACAGTATGAATATAAGAGCTGCATTTATTCATAATGTATCTGATGCAATGGCGTCTATTGTTGTAATTGTAGCGGGTACCTTAATCATTTTATATCAGTGGTATATAGTTGATTTAATAGCGACAATTTTAATTTCTGTTTATGTTATTTATCACGGCGTATTACTTCTCAAGGAGAGCTGTAAAATTTTAATGCAAGCCGCTCCCTCACATTTTGATAATGCAGCTGTAACTAAAGCACTAATTAAAAAATTCCAGATACAACACGTCGCTAGTATTAAAGCGTGGCAACTCGACGATAAAACCACCCACTGTGAATTAGTTATTAACACGCAAAACCAAATAGATTTAGAAGCTATTAAGCATTATTTACACGACCATTTTAATATTGAAAACTGCATAATCGAAAATCAAAAAATATGATTTTGGTCATATATTTAACAACTGAATTATTTAATTGAAAACAGCTCGTATTATCATTTACAATAAAAGACATTAAACGCATCGTTGAGATATTGTTGTTGAAACTCTGGTTAAGAAGAATTCACTTAGGCCTTGCCCTTATTAGCGGACTATTTTTATTAATAGTGAGCTTAACGGGTGCTGTTATGATTTACGCAAAAGACATTCAGCACTTAATAGAACCTGAAAAATGGCAAGTAATACCGCAAGCTACTTCAATGCATTACGATGAGCTTATACAAAGTGTACAAGATCAAACTAAGCAAAAAATCACTTTTTTTATGCCTGAGCAAAACGCTAATATGGCTTGGCAATTTAGATTAGCTGATAAAAACTATGCCAGCGTTAATCCCTACTCTGGGGCTGTATTAAGTACCTACGATTCTACCGATACTATTTATGGGTTTGCGATGGGATTGCATCGTTGGCTTTTATTTGAAGATAGTGACGGTAATAAAACCTTTAAAAACTGGATGTCAGTGTGTGCATTACTACTTTTAATAAATGTATTCTTCGGCTTTTATTTATGGGTAAAACCTAAAAACAGAATTAAACGTTTAGCTATAAAACCAAAAGCTAAATTTAGAGTATTGATGTACCAATTGCATACAGTGCTTGGTGTATATTTTTTTATACCCCTCGTACTTATCGCGTTTACTGGTATGGCATTTAATTGGAAAACACAAACTCAGTCTGTATTAGAATTTGTAACATTTAACAAAGTAGAACAAAGACCTAAAGCACCAAAAGTAATAAACCCCTCTCAAGCTGCTTTAAACTATAACGAAGCAATTAAAAATGCTGAAAATATATTCCCTGATGGCAAGCTATATAGAGTTTATTTACCTAAAAAAGATGACGATGCAATTGCACTGAGAATGCAAAACCCTGGCGAAAACCATGCTTATAGTTGGGTTTGGACAGATCCGTTTACTGGTAAAGTATTAAACTCATTTGATGCCAGTAAAACTAATTTTACAACGCAAGTATGGAACTTTAAGTATAAATTTCACATAGGTGATTTTGCAGGGCCTGTAGTGCAATTTTTATGGTTGTTAATAGCACTTTCATTAGCGTTTTTTATTGTAAGCGGTGTGTATTTTTGGTTAAAACGACATAAATGGAAATAAATCTCATTAACACTTGATTCGCTAGTTGATAATAATTACCATTACGTAAATTATTATCAACTAAGACTTTCCATGTTAAAAACTTCGCTTTGCCTTATTGCTGTTGCAATGAGTACTAACACGCTAGCAGATGAAAAGAATAAAAATGAATACACTTCTGATCAGTTAGAACATGTCATTGTATCTGGTAGTCGTATATCAGAGAGCATTGATGAAGTACCCGCCTCTATTACCGTTATTAATCAGCAACAAATACAACAGCATTTAAAAGTAAGTTCAGAACTGGGGAGCTTACTAGCGCAAATGGTTCCTGGGCTTGCACCAGGTACAGGTAGTTCAAGCAATTCGGGGCAAACACTTCGCGGCCGAGCTCCTTTAATAATGATTGATGGTGTACCGCAATCAACCCCTCTTCGCAATGGAGCTTTAGGTGTAAAAACGTTAGACGCCAGCGCAATAGCACGCATTGAAGTAATAAAAGGTGCTACCTCAATTTATGGTAATGGTGCTTCGGGCGGTATTATTAACTATATAACTAAACAAGCACGCAGTGATGGAAAGCCTGAAGGAGAGATTAGTATTTCAAGTCGCTTTAGCGCTGTTAAATTAGCAGAGAGTGGCGGTGGCAGAATATCGGCTGCGGTAAACGGTAAGCTCGATAAGCTTAGCTACCTATTAACGGCAAGTTATGAAGAAAACGGCGTACAACGCGACGCCGAAGGCGATATTTTAGGTTTGCAATATGGTTTATCAGACTCAGAAACACAAAATTATTTTACCAAACTAAGTTACGATTTTGACGATGATAAACAACTTCAGTTTAGCTATAATTTTTATAGGTCACAGCAAAAAACTGATTTAGGTGATGTAACTGGGAATGTCAATATAGGTGAAAAAACATACGCTACACACGTCCCAACAGCGCTTCAAAAACAAGGTAAACCGCAAGGACCTGAAGGCAACGAAAATATAACTTTAAAATATGTTGATTACGCATTGTTTGAAAACACACAAATGACACTCGACTTATATAAGCAAAATATAGAAAATGTGTTCTTCTACTCCACCGCTTTAGCTAACCTTGATGAAGGTTACACTGGGGGTCAATCCGTTATTAAATCAGACAAACAAGGCGCAAGAGCCACATTTAATAGCCAGTTTGATTTTGAAAACGTAACCGCGACTTTAATTTATGGAATTGATGCCCTAAACGATAAAACATCGCAACCTTTAGTCGATGGTCGTATATGGGTACCAGAGATGGACATGCAAAGTGTTGCTGGCTTTTTACAAACAAAGTGGGTAATAAACGATGATATTATTTTAAAAGTCGGTGTAAGAAACGAAAGCATTGATTTAAGCGTGAGTGACTATCAAACACTAAAACTTTGTAGTACTCCCACTCAATGTTCAGTGCCATTAAGTGTACGTGGAGACACTATTGATTACGATGCAACTACGTATAACGCTGGTATTAAATACAATTTAACAGATGCATTTAGCCCATTTTTTAGTTATTCACAGGGCTCTGACATTTCAGATATAGGTCGTTTGCTTCGCGCAGCAACCGTTGAGGATATTGCGCTAATTCAAACACAAGCTTCTATAATTGATAATTACGAAGTTGGTTTTACTTCACAGTTTGAAAACGTGCGTTTTGAATTTGCACTTTACAGAAGCACCTCTGAGCTAGGTACAAGTAGTGAATATAATGAAATAACGGGTGTTTACGAACCTGTACGCGCACCACAAGAAATATGGGGTTACGAAGGGTTAGTTAACTACACTATTACGCAAGATCTTAAACTAAGCGCAACTTATAGCTATGTTGAAGGTAAAAACACTGAAGCTGATGAGTACTTAGGGGCTGCTCAAATTAGTCCACCTAAAGCCACTGCTAATTTAACGTGGCAAACAAATGATAAGCTATCACTTGCGATGAGTTTTTTATATGTAGGCGACAGAAAACGTTTTGATAAAAATGAACAAGGTCAGTACATAGGGGATCAAGGTCCAGTTAGTAGCTACAACATGTTTAATTTAAGTGGCCAATACAATGTTAACGCACAATGGAGTGGATATTTTGGTATAGAAAACCTGTTCAATAGCGATTACTACCCTGCCCGCGCACAGGCTTACACCTACGGTGGATATAACATTAAAGGATTAGGCACAACGGCTACTTTAGGTGCTAAATATCAATTTTAACGAATAAATACGTAAAATACAGGCGTGCTCTACATGCCTGTATTTTTAACACTCCCCATAAATAATCCTCATTTTTATCCTATAGATCACGATTAGTTTTTAGATGCTAATACAAATACAAAATTGTTCACAAACCAAGCAATAACGCAAACTTAAATAAGAATCAAAATCAATAGTAACGCAATGATTTTTATAGAAAAACTTGCAATACAAGCTAATTATAATACACTGTGCACAATTGAAATTGTTAAGGTGGTTTATCATGAAAGGTAATCAAAAAGTAATCGATGCTTTTAATACATTGTTAGCTAACGAATTAGCGGCAATCGATCAGTATTTTATACACTCGCGCATGTATGACGACTGGGGTTTAAATAAGCTATACGAGCGCCTTAACCACGAAATGGAAGAAGAAAAAGATCACGCAGATTGGCTTATTAAACGCATCTTGTTTTTAGAAGGTGTGCCAAACATGACTAAACGTCGTGATTTAATCATCGGTAACGATGTAAAAAGTATGATGCAAAACGATTTAACACTTGAGCTAGAAGTAGTTGCCTGTGTTAAAGACGTAATCGCAATATGTGAAGAGCAACAAGATTATCAGTCTCGTACCATTTTAGAAAAACTATTATTTGATACCGAAGAAGACCATGTTTACTGGTTAGAACAACAACTTGGCTTAATTGATAAAATTGGTTCTGGAAATTATCATCAAGCACAAATGGCTTAGTAGGAGCATATAATATGAAAGGCGATAAAGACGTAATTGCGGCGCTTAACAAAATACTTGCTAACGAACTTGTAGGTATTAACCAATATTTTTTACATGCACGTATGTTTAAAGATTTTGGCTTTACTCAGCTAGATAAAGCAGATTACAAAGTATCAATTCAAAAAATGAAAAATGCTGATCGCTTAATCGAACGTATTTTGTTTTTAGAAGGGTTACCAAATCTTCAAGACTTAGGTCGATTACGTATTGGTGAAAATAGCGAAGAAATGATTGCTGCCAATATGGGTTTTGAACTCGATACTATTGATGAGTTACGTAGTGCAGTTAAACTTGCTGAAAGCAAAAAAGATTACATTACTCGTGAAGCACTTGATCATATTTTAAATGAACAAGAAGAGCAGATTGATTGGCTAGAAACCCAACAATTACTCATAAAAAATACGGGTATTGAAAACTACTTGCAGTCTCAACTGTAAAAGTAACAAACATAAAAAAAGCAGCCTTGGCTGCTTTTTTTATGTTTAAATTTTTAAAATGTAATTAAGCAACTTGATCCGTTACATCTGCAATTTGAATAAGTCTGCGATTAAGGATCTTTTTAGTACAACCACAACACTTACCGCATTGGCTGCCCACTTTAAGCTCTTTAGTTAATTCACGCATGGTTGTTGCACCATCGTCAATTGTTTGCTCAATTTTTTTATCGGTCACACCATGACATAGACAAATATACATGAATACAAACCACTCTCATTACATTTAGTATGTACATAGTAATCTAAACGAAAATAGTTATCAATTATTTTATTAGCTAACATATATCATTTTTAAATTTTTTATTCGAGTCACACAAACTGAGATTTTGCGACTAATTGAAGCTAAATAATATTCATCAATGGTGTTTATTAAAGATAGCTTAGATGTTTGCGAATACAAACCAAAGTTGATTCACGTGTCGCTAACCTTTATTCGCTTTTCTTAATTTCATTTTCTACTTTTATTCTTTGCACTAAAAAGTCTACGGCTGCTTTTACTTTTGGCACTAAGTAGCGCTGTTTTTGATACAACAAATAAACTGCCATATTAGAGTGTTGAGTTATAGCGAGCTCATGTTCAAATTTAAGCTCTTGCAACTTACCCGATTCTAGATATGAAGCTAACGCCCATCGAGTAGACATTAAAATACCTTCACCGTTACAAGCTTTTTTTGCAAGCCATGGTCCGTTATTTGAAATAGCGACAGCGGGTCCGGAAACATCATGCCACTGCCCCTTCATATTGCATAACCAAGGGGTTGGTCCCGATGGTGCTTTAAAATAAAGACCATTGTGCTGTTTTAATTCCATCGCATTAGAAGGCATGCCATATTTTTCTAAATAGCTGGGTGAAGCGACAGGAATAAACCCATTATCCATTAACCTTATTGCAAGCACGCGCTCGTTTGGAGCATACCCTCCGCGAATAGCAATATCCACATCGTCACGTCCAAGTGTTGATAGTTCATCACTTAAACTGACATCTAATGTAATTTCTGGATATAACAGGCTAAATTCATCCAACAAAGGAAGTAATATTTTTTCGCCAAAACCCACCATCGAACTTATGCGCAAACGCCCCATTGGCGTTGTTTGGTAACTACGAACTGTTTCATTACTTTGCTCTAGGTGATTTAATATTTGCTGCATGTCGTTATAATAAATCTGCCCTACTTCGGTCAGTTTAACGATTCGTGTTGAACGCTTTAGTAATGTTGCCCCTAAACTTTTTTCTAGATCAGCAACTCGCCTAGATAATGATGATGGCGGCACATTGAATACACTCGCAGCTTTAGTAAAACTACCCGTTTCGACTACTTTACTGAAATACCGTATTGCCCGTAGTTGATCCAACTAACTTCTCCATTAAATAAATTTTTGACAGCTCTTATTATTGTTTTAAAAACAAAAGTGATTGGTATTTTCCCCTATATATAATCAAATTAAAACAGGTAATAATGTATTTAGCATAAACATTGCAACCCAGACTTGTTGCAGCGTATTAAATACAGGGACTTTAATTTGCACTTTTGTTGCAATTAAAAATAGCCTTTACGTAAATGATAGGAAACTGATTTATGATTACTTTGCACGGTTTTGCCGCTAGTAACTATTACAACCTAGTGAAACATGTACTTTTATATAAAGAACTGCCATTTAAAGAAAACCTAATTTACGGTGGTAGCGAAGAATTATTAGCAATCAGCCCAGTAGGTAAAGTCCCTGCTATCACTACGTCTGAAGGTCTTAATCTTTCAGAGTCGAGTGTAATTTGTGACTTTATTGAAGAAACTTATCCCGCCACTGCGCTATATCCAGAAAATGCAGGTGAACGTGCTGTTGTTCGTCAAATAATGAAAATAGCTGAGCTTTATTTTGAACTGCCAAGCAGACGATTAATACCTTTTGTGTTTTCAGGTACTGAAGTTCCCGAATCGCTGAAAGCCGAAGTACGACAAGTATTAAATCGTGGCGTTATTGCATTAAGTAGCTTATGTAAGTTTTCACCTTGGATTGCAGGTGAGCAATTTTCAATGGCTGATATTTACGTTTATTACGTTAATACTATCGTTAGCGCATTTGGTGCAAGCCAACTTGATTGGGACGTACTTGCAGAAATACCAGGAATGAAAGAGTGGAATGATTCTATAAGCCAAACTGCTCTCGCTAAAAAAGTAGAGGCTGATCGCCTAGCAAATATGCCTGAGTTTCTTCAAAAAGTAAAAATACAGATTCAAGCGGCAAATGCTAACTAAGGCGTGTTGACCTAACTAAACAATAGCCAATGCAATAAAGTTATTGGCTCAATTAATTTAATCACTTGCAGGAGTTTAACCAAATGAGCGATAAAAACATCCAACTTACTTCAACAATTAGCGAAGATAATAAACTAACACTTGCTTTGAAAAACATCGAAATACCACAACCTGGTGCCGATGAAGTTGTTATTCGTATTGAAGCGGCTCCACTAAACCCATCTGATTTAGGGGTTTTATTCAGTGCTGCTGATATGTCTACCGCTGTACAGTCTGGTAACGATCAAAACCCTATAATTACTGCTGATGTTCCAGCTGAGTTTATGCTATCACTTAAAACGCGTGTTGGTAAAGCAACACCAGTTGGAAATGAAGGTGCTGGTACTGTTGTAGCAGCAGGCTCG
>NZ_AUTQ01000021.1 GCF_000498095.1 Pseudoalteromonas sp. TB64 | reverse complement strand
ATGAAAAAAGAGTTGCGGCAGCTAAATTACACTGCATAAATTTATTTGTAAAAGCAGAAGGCTTGAGATCCATAACCAACCTTAACTTGCCAAAACCAAGGCTGCAAGACGCCATAGGTAAAAAGGTAGTAGTAAAATCAACGTTAGGAAATTGCGAAATTGCAACCGGATTATTACTACAACTGGTGGGCAATTAAGTTGAAATACAAGTAAATCCCAATCAGGCAGACAATAAACTACTTAGGCAAAAATTTTATAGTAGGCAAGTATCAATCTGCTAAACGTTTTAACTATCAGCATTTATAGGCAGCTTTACTTTAATGGTAAAGCCGCTTTGATTAATAACTTCAAAACTGCCGCCTAACGCAACAGAGCGTTCTTGCATAAATGCTAATCCATAATGACCAGTGTTTTCAGTGGGTTTTACACTACTTCCGTTATCACTAATTATTAATTCAATAGAATGACTATCTGTTTTAATATTTATAGTAAGGGTTGATGCGTTACTGTGCTTAATACAATTAGTTACTGCTTCTTGGCAAATTCTATAAACGGCAATTTCGTGTTCTTTAGAAAGCGCTCTTACCACATTAAAATTAACCTCATAACTAATATTTGCCTTTGTAAGTAAGCTTTTTAATCGCCCTTGAGTCATTGCTTTTTTAAGCCCTAATTCGTCTAATTCACGAGGGCGAAGATAATGCATTAATTGATAAACTGAGTCGTACATAGAGTTAGCATTATTTTTTAACGTAGCCACAAACGATTGAGTATTTTCATCACTAAGATGAGACAAAATAGCTAAATCTGTTTTTAATGCAGTTAGGTTTTGCCCTAACTCGTCATGCAACTCTTGCGAAAGATGTTTACGTTCGTTTTCTTGAACCGAGACCATTTTGGCAGCAAGCGCTGTGTTTTGAGTTAACTGTTCTTTGAGCCTTGTATTGGCTTTTTGTAATTCAGTATTTTTACGTTTAAGCTCTGTAATAGCGGCACCTAAAACCATGCTAGTAATTGCATTTGCTAAAATAAATAACTGACTAATATAGGTATTACTAGGATCGTGCGTAACGCTTGCTTCAAGTATTATTAAAGCATTAATAAGCGCTGCACTTGTTACAGCCCCTAACG
>NZ_AUTQ01000020.1 GCF_000498095.1 Pseudoalteromonas sp. TB64 | reverse complement strand
CAGGTACATACACCGCTTGAATAGAAGTAATAGCACCATTTTGTGTATTGGCAATTCGCTCTTCTAACCCAGCAAGCTCTGTGCCCATAGTAGGCTGATAACCAAGCCTTGAAGGCATTTGCCCCATTAAGCCCGATACCTCAGAGCCTGCCTGAATAAAACGAAATATATTGTCGATTAGCAACAGCACATCTCGCTGCTCATCATCACGAAAATACTCAGCCATAGTTAAAGCTGCATGCCCCACCCTAAAACGACTCCCTGGTGGCTCGTTCATTTGCCCAAAAATCATCGCCATGTTTGGCAAAACGCCCGCGTCTTTCATTTCGCGATAAAGCTCTTCGCCTTCACGGCAACGCTCACCTATGCCACAAAATAGGCTAACACCTTTGTGCTTGCCCACCATATTGTGAATCATTTCAGTCAATAACACTGTTTTGCCAACACCTGCACCGCCAAACAATCCCGCTTTGCCACCACGTTCTAACGGCACCAGCAGATCAATTACTTTTATACCGGTTTCAAAAATCTCTGATTGAGTTGACCGTTCGGTTAATGGCACTGGCTTATTATGTACAGAGCGCCACTGAACATCTTTAAGCTCACCACCGCCATCAAGCGTGTTACCAAACACATCAAACATTCTCGATAAGGTTCCTTTACCAACAGGGGTAAGTAACGGTCCACCACTGTCAACAACTTCCATGCCACGCGCAAGTCCTTGTGTAGGCGTGAGCGCAATTGCTCTTACATGATGCTCATTGCGCTGCTCTAGCACTTCAAAAATACACTGTTTATTTTCGCCAGCACTAAGCATTGAATTAATCGCAGGTAGCTTTGTGTCAAAACGCACGTCAATTACGCTGCCGCGTATAGCGGTAATTGTACCGAGATTTTCAAATTTACTAATCGTGGATTGAGCTACAAAATTCATTGATGCGCCTGCCACTGCCAATTACGAATTTCAGGGAGATCTTGCCCATGCTTATTAATATATTTTTTATGCTCAACAAGCTTTTCTTCAAGCTGTTTTTTTAGTGCGTCTCTTTTTGTACCCAAGTTTGGCAGGCGTTCCAGTGTGTCTAACACTAAATGAAAACGATCAATCTCGTTTAATACCGTCATATCAAAAGCAGTTGTAATAGTGCCTTCTTCTTTATACCCGCGAACATGAATATTATGATGATTATTACGCTTGTACGTAAGCCTATGAATAAGCGTTGGGTAGCCATGAAATGCAAAAATAACCGGCTTATTAATAGTAAACAGAGTGTCAAAATCCTCTGCGATTAACCCGTGAGGATGTTCGGTATTAGGCTGTAAACGCATCAAATCAACCACGTTAACAACCCGGATTCTAAGATTACTAAAATGCTCGCGTAAAATCATAACGGCTGCC
>NZ_AUTQ01000019.1 GCF_000498095.1 Pseudoalteromonas sp. TB64 | reverse complement strand
TTCGCTCCTCGCTAGGCGTTGGCGTTTCCCGTCTCAGTGGGGTCGCATTATAGGGAGATCCGAAAACAGATCAACCCTTTTTTTAGATCTTTTTACTGTTCGAACAAAAATAGAACAAAACCACATAAAACCATGCAAAACATTTCCTAAACTGATGCTTTTTTATGCTCTTCTTTATTATTTAATACAAATATCATTGCTATGTTTGATTTAGACGTTAAGATAGCAAGTTCACAATGTTAAATTAATGTTTATTTCCTGTTTATTGGTAGATCTAAAATGAAATTACCCGATCAAAAAGCTTTTATCTTTTCAGTTATTCTTGCTGTAGTTGGTTTTATTGTTGTTAAGTTTGCTTTAGCAAGCTTAGCACTAGACCCTGCACTTCTATTTGGTGTTGGCTTATTAGTAGGCGCACTTGTTATTGCAGCAATGTCGTCTGATGTTACTGAAGAAGCCGAAGTAAAAACAAAGACTCTTTATGTTGGCAATCTTCCTTATCGTGCAAACGAAGGTGTTGTTCGTGCATTATTTGAAGAACAAGGCAAAGTATTCAATGTTCGTTTATTAAAGGATAAGAATACTGGCAAGCGTCGTGGTTTTGGTTTTGTTGAAATGGCGCAAGCTGATGCAGACAATGCAATTGCTAACTTGAACGATAGCGAGTTCCAACAACGTACTTTAAAGGTACGTGAAGCAAAACAAAAACAAGAAGACGATTCTAATGCTCTACGTACTGAGACGGATCAGTCAGTGTAACTAGCTTTACCGCTAGCTTATTGCTAAACACATCAGCCGTTGCATAATATTGCAGCGGCTTTTTTATGTCTGTTAGTTTATTCACGTATAAGTTAAGTTGGTTAAGTAGGTAGTTGACTCTGTTTGCTATCGCTACACCTGAATCAAGCAATTTTACATTCCCTTCAAAATACTGACTAATCGGCTCTGCTAATATTGGAAAGTGCGTACACCCTAGTATAAGTACATCTATAGTTTTATCTATATTTAGGTCATCAAGCACTTGGTGCAACTTGTTTGTATCCAAAGAGTCTGTAAAAAAGTATTGCTCAGCTAAGGTTACTAACTCCACACTGCTATATAGATTAACGATTACATTACGTGCATGTTCAGTAATTAATGTTTTAGTGTATGAACTGGCAACCGTTGCCGGTGTGGCTAATAAGCCAATATGATTTGAACGTGTTAATTCTGCCGCAGGCTTTATTGCTGGCACAACACCTACTATAGGAATATCCGTCATTTGGCGAACAGCGCTAAGTGCTGATGTAGAAGCGGTATTACACGCTATTACTATTAAATCAACGTTAAGCATATTAGATTTGATGAAATGAATAAGTGAGCATAATCGGTTAATGATTGTTTGCTGGGATTGAGCACCATAAGGTAGTAATGCATTATCCATAAAATAACTGTACTGAGCATTGGGGATACTTTGCTTTATATGCTCAAGTACTGTAGTTCCACCAATACCTGAATCAAAGACCATTATATGCGCTGACAAACTACCGTTCCCACTTTACTTTAAGAACGGCAGTTTGCCATGAGGTATTTATAAAAGAAAGTAGTTTAACTTTGCGTGGTTTCTAAATCAGCAAGATCGTCGGCCGCCGAATTTAACTGATTAAGGTTTTCGAACATAGACTTTGTGTAATCTACTAACTTATCTATTTGTTCCTGATCTTGATTTAGCCATTGTAGAATGCCAGCTAGTTGATTTTGTAATCCAAGCTCACCCGCTTTTTCAAAAGCATTTTTAAGGTCGTCATTAAAAGGGGCTAAACCCTCTGCTATTTGTTTTTCTGGTGCTGGTTTATATTCTTCATAGCTTTTAACTGATGCTATTGTTTTTGTTTGACGTAAATCCATAGAAAAAGCCACCAGCTGATCGCTGTCTAAACTTAGCTCTTGCGCTTGTTCAAATGCTTCATCTAAATCACCATCAAAAAAGGTTTTACTTAAATCTTGTAAGTCTTCCATCATCGCATTAATAGCTTCTTGCTCTTGCTCATTTAAGTCACCATTAACCGACATCGAAAATGATACCTGTCGAGATTGCGATGATGAGCTTGCAAACGACTCGCCATTATTGTTTTGCTGATAGCCACTTGCCGACTGAGATTCAAATGCATCTGCAAAGCTAATACTTACCTCGTCACCTTCTGCGGTGGTAAATTTATACTCTGCATTACTCGTCATACTGACATATTGAGCCTGGCTTATATTTATACTGGCAGGTTGTGGGTTAAATAACGACTCTTCAAACTTATCAAGTCCATTGTAAATACCCTCTTTAGACTTATTAATGCCCTCTTCCATGTCGTTATTAAATACGCCCGTACCTTTGAGTTCATCAACAGCGTCGTCAATCCCTATTTGGACGCCTTTGCGCGCGTCGCCTAACATATCTTTGAGTTTTTCGTCATCAGCGCCGTTAGCTTTTGCTTTATTAACAGCACTACTTACAAAATCGAGTACATTTTTTACTATTTCATCAAAATCAAATAGTGGTTTATCTGCTTTTTTTTCTGCGATAGGCAATCCAAGCTGCTCAGCCATTTTATCGCCAAGCACCTTTGCAGCCAACTCTCGGCCTCGTTGTTGATAGCTATCTTGAGGAGACGTAATTGTAGGTTGCTGTATATCAGCTTTATTATTGAATTTATTGATGTTGTTGTTTGGCGTAAAGCCATAATTACCTATTTTCATGATTCGTCTCCTAAGCGTGCGTAGTTTATTATCGGCTATAACAACAAAAACTAAAGTACAATGTTCAATAAAACAGCATAAATGCTAGCCAAAACTAGACAAATACGCAGCGCTCCCTACAATAGCGCCGATAAACAGATCTTAGATAAGGTAGTAGCGTTAATGGCAGTTATTAAAATAGATACCACACAGTACCAAGCGCAGTTAAGTGAAAAAGAGCAGCGTATTAGTGCGCAGTTTCAACGTTTTGGTGTGGAGCAATTAGAAGTATTTAGCTCAGAGCCAACTAACTACCGCCAACGTGCTGAATTTAGAGTATGGCACGACGGTGACGATCTGTTTCACATTATGTTTGATCAACAAACAAAAGAAAAAATCCGTGTTGATACGTTTGACCCAGCAGCGCCTCTAGTAGGTGAAATCATGCAGGTGATGATTGAGCATCTTAAACCTTGTGAAATATTACGTCGTAAGTTATTTCAAATCGATTACCTATCAACGCTAAGCGGTGAAATTTTAGTAAGCTTGCTTTATCACAAACCACTTGATGATGAATGGTTAAGTGAAATTAAAGCACTGAAAGAAAAACTAAGCAGTAAATACAAAATTAACTTTATAGGTCGTGCTCGCAAACAAAAAGAAGTGTTGGGTGATGACTTTGTAACTGAACGTTTAACAGTTAATGGTCAAGAGCTTATTTATCAACAAGTAGAAAATAGCTTTACTCAGCCTAATGCAAAAGTAAATATTAATATGCTGGAGTGGGCACAAGATTTATGTAAACCACTTAAAAATGATTTATTAGAGCTGTATTGCGGTAACGGTAACTTTTCAATTGCGTTAGCAGGTTCTTTCAATAAAGTATTAGCTACTGAAATATCAAAATCATCTGTTCACTCTGCTCAATACAACATTGCTAAAAATAACGTAGAGAACCTAGATATTATTCGTATGTCGAGTGAAGAGTTTACTCAAGCAATGAATGGTGAACGTACTTTCTCTCGTTTGGATGGTATTGACCTTAAAAGCTATGACTGCCAAACCATATTAGTTGATCCTCCGCGCGCAGGCATGGATGAATTAACGTGTGACTTAGTCGCTAATTACGAAAGCATAATTTATATATCGTGTAATCCTGAAACCCTTGAGCGTGACCTTGATCACTTAACACGTACACATAATGTTAAGCGCTTTGCTATATTTGATCAGTTCCCTTACACACATCACATTGAGTCAGGTGTTTTCTTACAACGCAAATAACTAGCCAAAATTAAAGTGCCAGTACTTTTATAAGTGCTGGTATTTGCTCTTCACTAAATACTTGAATCCCATTATTTATTAATAATGCTGCAGTTAAACCTAGTCCTTCGATTTTTACTCCGCGATGCTTTCCATCATATATTGTATTTCGTCCGCAAGAAGGGCTCGATTCTTTAAGTAGAGCAAAACGCACTTGATTCTTTTTACAAAGTTCTAGCGCTATATTAGCTCCAGTTTGGAACTGTTCTGTTACATCTTCTCCTAAATTAGTAATTACACTCCCCTGTATTATTTCAGCAGGAGCTCTAGGAGTAGGAAGCCCACCAGCAACCTCAGGACAAAATATAATTAATCTATTTTGCTTTTGCCACAAATTAAGCTGTGGATGTAAAATTGCATGTCCTTTACCATCGTAGCGAACAGAATGCCCTAGCAAGCAACTCGATACTAATATTTTTTCCATAGCTACATCCTTATAAATCAAAAAAGCTCCCTAAGGAGCTTTTTTAGTTTTAGCTAAACTTACTTGTTAGCTAAGTAGTTAATTAGCTTACTAATGTCTTCTGGTTCAGTAATACCCGACTCACGACCTAGGTTCAATTTATATTTACCATTTACAATAAATGTAGGGACGCCACGTAGTGCGCCTTTTTCTTTAAAGTAATCTTGATCGCGTTTCATTTTAGAGCTTAGCGTACGTACAGAAAAGCTTTTAAACAGCTTATCAAACTTATCGCCATCAACACCCTGTGCTACAAATATATCTTTTACATCTGCAAGCTCATTAAATTTAGCGCGCTTTGTATGAATATGATTAAAGATTGCAGAAATAATCTGATCTTTTTGCGGAAGTACTTCTGCAGTAGCAAGTGCTTGGCTCATCATTTGTTGATTCTCTGGGTCGCGTACACCTACGAAATCAACATGGCTCTTTTTAAATTTAACGTTTTTATCAAGCTTAGGCTTAAACTCACCAATTAGTGCTTCCATGTTATTACATGCAGGGCAGTAAAATGAGAAAAACTCTTTAATTTCTGGCTTTTTAGTTGCGCGCTCAGAAACAACGTCGTAATGCACGCCTTCTTCATACGTTGCTGCAAAGCTTGTTGCCGCCATAGGAAGTAATACTGCAAGCAAACCTGCTTTAACTAATTTAATCATTATTATGCTCCGAAATTTATAGTGCTAATAAAAACGCTACTAACTCATCAAGTTCTTTTTGATTTTTGATGGTGTTGAGGTTTATTTTATATTTATCGTTAACAATAAAAGTAGGAACGCCAGTAAGTGCACCTAATTTAGAATATTTGTTTTGTTTGTTTTGCATTGCTTGCTCAGCTGAAATAATTGGCATGCTAGCAATATCTTGATCAAATGTTGCACTATCAATACCATTTACTTCAAGTAGCTTTTTAACGTCTTTCATTTCAGTTAAAGGAGCACGTTGAACATGAATACTTTTGAATATTTGATCGCTAATACTTTGCGCTTGACCGTGTTGCTTAGCAATCAAGTAGGCAAAGCTTAAATTACTTTGCGCTTGCGGTGATACACCACCTAAAAAGTTAACGTGATTTTTAACAAATTCAGCGCCTTCAGGTAAACCCTGTTCAATTGCTTTTGCTACTGGTTCGAACTTGAAGCAATGTGGACAGTAAAACGAAAAGAACTCCGTCACCTGCGGTGATGCGCTTTTGTCTACATTAATAACCGTATATTGGTTATCAGCTTCAAACTGTGCAGCAAATGCTGCAAATGGTAAACATAAAAGTAGTAAACTCAGTTTTAATTTTTTAAGCATTGATATCTCGCTGTACTTGTCTTTAAATAAAATATTACGGCAATAACTTTAACGGCGCCTCTTGCAGTACTGCAAGTTGCTCTTTCAACGCTAAAATTTGTTGCTCCCAGTATTTGTCGTCAGCAAACCATGAAAAATTCCGAACAAAAGCCGGATCGCTCCATCGTTTAGCTACCCATCCCATATAATGAATAATACGCATTGCCCGCAGAGGTTCAATCAATTTGAGTTGAGAGTGATCAAAATCACAAAACTCTTCATACGCATTCACAAGGGTGTCTAACTGTAACAGTTGCGTAGATCTATCGCCACTGAGCATCATCCATAAATCTTGAATTGCAGGTCCTTGGCGACTATCGTCTAAATCGACAAACATTAGCGCATCCCCTGCCCACAAAATATTACCTACGTGGCAGTCGCCGTGTAGGCGAATACTTTGCACATCTTTATATTGTTTTTGTGCCTGATCTATCACTAAATCTAAAATAGTGTAAAAGGCTGTACTAATCCCCATTGGCACTAAGTTACTTTTTTGAAGATGAACTTTTGCTGTATGCAGATATTCGTCACATGTAACCGTTGGTCTGTAAGCAAAGGGTTTGGTTTTAGCAACTTGATGCATTCGACCAATCAAACGCCCCATTACGTCAAGCTGATCTAGGTTATCAACCTCGAATAAGCGCCCACCTACGCTCGGAAATAACACAAATAAGTAACCTTGATGCTCAAACAAGCTTTGCCCATTATGTAAAATAGGAGCAACAACGGGTACTTCTGCATCCGCTAGTTCAAATGCAAAGTCGTGCTCTTCTTGAATTTGCTCCCTACTCCAACGTTCTGGACGATAAAACTTTACTACGTAACGCAAACCATCATCGGCTTTAAATTGATACACTCTGTTTTCGTAGCTATTGAGCGCCAATAAACCAGACTCGGCGTAAACACCTACGCTTTCTATTGCATCGAGTATTAGGTCGGGTGTTAAATCAATAAAACTAAATTTACTCATACTCTTCTTATATAAAAATAAAAGCGGGTTATATACCCGCTTTTGTTAATTGCTATATCAACTTACCTAATTAAGGTCGATTGTGATTATCGCGCTTTGAAAAAGTTACTTGACTGCGATATTGTCTCATCTGGCTCACCTACTGGTGAAAGTACAAAGTTAAACTCTGTCATCGGCACTTTCAAATCATAAGGGTCCATTACAAGCGACAATGGCACGTTATGAGATTGCCCTGCCTGCACAGTAAATGATTGGTTCCCTATATACTTAAAGTTATCTAACCCTTGTACTTTAATATTAAAGGTTTGCTCGTACTGCGCTTTATTAATTACCTTTAATGTATAGGTGTTCTCTACTAAACCATCAAAATCGACACGATATAATTGGTTTCGATCGCGAATAATATCAAAATCCATTGTTTTTCGCAGTACGATATTAGCTACAAGTGCCCCCGTAAGCACAACAAGTATGACCGTGTAACCAATGATTTTGGCTCGTAGTGGATTCGTTTTATTTTCCGGAGTTTCAAGATTTCGCTCTGTTGTATATGAAATAAGCCCACGCGGGTATTTCATTTTATCCATCACACCATCACATGCATCAATGCAAGCACCACAGTTAATACACTCAGCTTGTAGCCCATTTCTAATATCAATACCTGTTGGGCATACTTGAACACATAAATTACAGTCTATACAGTCGCCCAGTTCTAAGTCTTCATGATCTACTTTACGTGAACGAGGACCACGGCTTTCACCTCGGCTTTCGTCGTACGTTACTGTGTATGTGTCTTTATCAAACATGGCTGATTGAAAACGTGAATAAGGACAAATGTGTAAACACATAATTTCTCGCATCCAACCCGCATTACCATAGGTACACGCAGCAAAGAAGATAATGCTTACCAATGCATAACCACCTACATTAAACGTTACAAAATCAGGGAGTAGCTCTCTTATTGGCGTAAAGTAGCCTACAAAAGAAATTGCTGTATATAAAGAAAACAGAACCCAACTAGAATGCTTTGCCGTTTTTCGCCAAAACTTATCAAAGCTCATTGGTCGCTCATCGAGCTTTTTACGTTGGTTAGCAGTACCTTCAAACTTTTCTTCAAACCAAATAAATATAAAGGTCCATACAGTTTGCGGGCAAGTGTAACCACACCACACCCGTCCATAAAAGGTGGTCACTAAAAACAGCGCAAACGCTGCCAACATAAAAATAAACGCTAATATGGTGAAATCTTGTGGCCATAGCGTTAAGCCAAAAATATTGTATTTCTGACCCATTAAATCAAACAGTACCGCCTGCTGATCGTTAAAATTAATCCATGGGAGTACCATAAATGCAAGCATACCTAAAAAGCCAATCTGTTGCCTTAATAGTTGATGAAGACCTTTTACAGCACGCACATAAATGCGGTTTCCGGGGTTGAACCTGTCATCTTGACGGCTCAAATCCGGCTTTTGGATTTTTACCTCTACAGGGATATTTTTTACTTTAATTTGTTTGTCCATCGAAGTTCCTCAACGCCGCTTGGAAATAAAAGTTCAGCAATATTCAGGTGCACTACACGGTGAAGAGTAGCAAGTTACTTACTAAACGAGTTTAGTTCAATAAACCACCACTTGAATACTTTCAGATATTTCAGAAATATCTGACTGCTGCTAGCTATTATACCAATATTGATTAAAATTACTGGCATAGATTGCTAATAATTTATTCACCTTAGTTACTTGCTTTTAAAATGCATTTTATTACACTGCATAGTAATTCAACCCCACTCAGATCAAGGTTTACGCTTTCGTGAAAAAATTTATTATATTAGTAATTGTGATCCTTGCCTTATTTACTATTGATCACCCACTTATAAAAGAGCCTAGAGAAAAACTTTTAGGCGAAGGAATTGGCTTTTTAAGTGACTCAACAAAAATGAATCGTGGTCCAGCAGCTAACATGGCTAAAAACCTAATTAGCTCACAGTTAAAGTTGTCAGAATCTGAGAGTGAATATATAGAAAAAACATTCACGACAAATGACTCAGTACAGTTATTTCATTTACGTTATTGTCGTGAACGCGATCTAAATTTGTACTTTTACGATGACCGTTTAAATACAGTATGTAAAATAGTGTCTGAATCGTTAGAGCAAAAGCGAGTAAAGTAATGGATTTTTCAGTATTAAATAAAAAAACCAGTGACTCATTCCACAAACAGCGCAATATACTTAAAAAACTAGGGCAAGGAAAAACAATAAAGTGTGAGAAGTGCGATGGTGTGTTAAAGCTTGATTTAGCGACTGGTGAATCAAGTAAAGGCGTAGTTAAGTGCAAACAAGGCTGCACTAATATTATGCTAGAGCTAGGCGCTTAAAGCATTATTTGTATATGGTTACTTACATACTCATTAAATATTAAGTAACCAAAATTCTAAAAAATAATTACTCGTCCCACCCTTCATCGGTATACAAACCACTGTTGAGCGCTACTATCTCAATAAGCTCAGCAAAGCCTAATGCAAAGTCGCCCATTAATTCGTATTGCTGTAAACAGACCTGCTGCACATCAATATTATTTTGAGTCGCTATCAGCGTTATGGTTTGCTCATCTAAAGCAAAAAAGCTTAATGTTGCTTGGGCACTTTCTAAAGCTTCTTTATATTCTACTTCTAATTGCTCTGCACCTAATAACTTTTGAGTATAAACAGTTGTTGCTTTTAAAAAGCCTTTACTCCAGTTTCTACAAAAATCATTACTGTATGCTGTTGGTAATTTATAACCCACTTCAAACACTTGCTCGCTAATTTGGTGGTATAACGCCATAAATAAAAATAGTATTTCTTCATCCAAATTATTAGCAGTGCTTGGTAATATTTTTTCAATCCACTCGTGTACATCTAACGGATCTGGTGAACAAATAACACCAAATAAATAGCCTTGGCTTTGCGTTAAGGTCATTGCCTTTGGCTGGGTGTCTAAAAAAGTGCTGAGCTGCTTTGCATGTAGCTCAGTAAATTGGGGTAATTGCATCAAAACTCTTTATTTATAAGTATTAAAAATTGAGCGGGTAACGACCTTGGTTATCTGGTCGACCTAAAAACTTAACCGCGTCATGTACATCTTTAGGTAAGCTGGCATCAGGTTTAACGTAACCGGCTACTCTAAAATCAAAATTAGCTTTAAGTGTAGCATCTGCCTCAAGACCCAACGTGTTATCAGGGTCAATTAATATAGCCACATCACCCGACTTACAACTTAGCTTTCCACCTAGTGGACCAATGTTAAACCAGCCATTTAAGCCTTGTACGTCAATATCAGGACTCGCTATTTCACCTTGTAATGACTCACAGTAAGGCTCACCCGAAGTGTATTCATTAAGCTCTAATATTACACGTCCTTTTGCAGTAACTGGCAGCGGTAATTGAATACGTTGCATTGCTCGCTCTACCGTTGAGCGTACAAGTCCATCGGTTACTTTAACTGTATTGTTTAATAATCCGTAACTGACATCCGCATAACCCGAAATATCACTACGCTCACGTGGATCACCAAATTTTAAATTCACATTTAACTGACCTGTAAATAATTGCCATCCAGAAATATCCCAACGTACATTATTTAATTGCTCACCTTCGTAGCGTAACTGCATCATTTGCCCTTGCCACACACTGCCTATAGTTTGACCTACCTCTAATTGTTTAGGCAAATAAGGCTTAGCTAAATCAAGTGCTATAACAGCAGGTAGCTTAACAATACAAAAAATAATAAAGCTAAGTAAAAATACGATAGATAACGTTATTGTTTTTTTCATCAATTAATTCTCTAATACCAAACGACTTACACGCACATAACCCGGTTTATCGTCACGGCTTAAATCTAAATTTTCAACTCGAATTCCATGCTGACTCACCAGTTCATCAAGCCACTCTATAAGTTGATTAAACTCTATTGAATCGAGCGTTAAACGCAGTGAATCATCACTTGGCTGCATTTTACTAATTGTGATTTTATAACGCCCACGAGTTGAATTAACAATTTGGCTTAGATTTTGGGTGCTCGAAACTTTTGTATTACCTGCAGCTTTAAGCTGAGCAATACTTTTATCAACCCAAACTAATAGTTCTTGCTGTTTAATTTTTGATTTTTCAGCCTGTTCTATCGCATTATTTAACGGTCTAAATATTCCCATTACAATAATAAAAATAATAAAAATACCACCAGCTATTATAACTAACTGTTGCTCTTGTTCTTTAAGTGAGCGCCAATATTGTATTAACTGCTTTTTCATACTGTACCTCGCAGTTTAATTTCGCCTACAACAAAGTCACCGTCGTTATTTAGTGAGCCTTGATCTACTGTTAAACCCTGTTTTTCGAGTAATGCTTTAACTTTACCAAAAGTTTGAAAATCTTTAGCTCTTGCACGAATACGCAATTCATTACGACGATTATCATAACGCAATGTCTCAGGTGTAAATTCACTTACTTGTGAAAACACATCAACTAAATTAGTTGTTAAATCTAAAAATCCAGCATCACTTGAACCCTGTATTTTTTTAAGTTCACCCATAATTTGGCTTTTAACAAGTTGTGGGCGCACTTTAGTGCCAGGAAAAGCTGTTTGATAACGTTCAACGACTTGTGTTTTAGCAATTTCTAACTGTGTATTTAATTGATTCAACTCAATAGCTTTTATCGCGATAGTCGATACCAACGCAACACCAGCAACAATGGCAGCACTTTTCCAATATCCCCACCATAATGTACTTTTCTTTTTAAGTTGGTACATTCCTTGGCGAAGGTTAAATTTAACGTGTTCGAGTTGTTTAGCAAATAATGCTAACGGCAAATCATAGTCACTGGTTTGAGGTAATAAGTTTACACTCTCAGGAAATTGGGTTGCAGGGCTAAAGTGCTTTATATCAGGGTTGCCCGTTGCCGTTAAATAGCCACTTAACCAACTTCTTTCCACTGCACCTATTCGCCAGTGATCTTGCTTAAATAACCACTGATTATTAAGCTCTATCGCTGTTACCGTACCTTCATCTGCAGGAGGTAATAACAAAGCATCTGGTAATATTTTATATACCGATAAACTATACTCTGTAAATAATGCAAGCCATCGCTCAAACCATTCACGATCCATCATAGCAACACGTATTCCATGTTGCTCTCCAACCATCGTTGATTCACCCACAGCAATAAATAAATCATCTACATCGCAGGCAATATCTTCTTCGAGCATATATGGCAATGCTTGTTCGAGTTTACGGTTCCATTTAGTTGGCAAAGCAACTGTTTTTAGTTGTACTTGATCACAAGGAAGCAACACAACGACTTCACGACTTTGTGCTTTTTCAGTGAGTTCACTTAAATGGCTCGCATCCGATAATTCACCACTGGCTATTATTTCTTGTTCTTGTGGTGAGTATATTAACCAGTTAAGTAATTCTTGCTCGGTTTGACCCGTGCGGATCAACAATATTTCTGTCACTGTACGCCTCCAAATTTTCGCGCCAGTATCGTTACATCGCCATTTGAGGCATACAGTAATGTGGTCATCGAAAAACGCAGATCGACAAAGTTTGCCTGCGTTTGTAATTTAAAATATTCGCTACTTACGCTAAATAAGTTCTCGACTGCTTTAACGTTTTGTCCGCCTTGCTGTTGTACTTCTTCAAAAAAATCTTCTTTATTATCAAAACCGGCTTGCGGTCGGGCTGCTATAACGGCTTCAGCACCAGATAAGCTTAACTCATCAATTAATGCACTAAGTATTAGGGCCTGATCGGACGTTAATGTGTTTATATTAATAGAAAGTAACGTACTCCCCGGAATAACGCATACAAAAGGTAATACCTTTTCCATTACAAGCGGGTTGAAGCCCTTAACTAAACGAAGCTCTGAAGTTGATGCAAATAAGCTATTAGCAGTCATATAAGGGAAATCACGCGATAAGTACTCACCTTCTTCAGCACCTGAGCGATACGTTATGCTGTCAGCATCAAGCCAATCAAATACACTATCCGCCATTGTCTCTTCTGATTCATCACTTGGTAAGTCTTCTATATTCTCAAGTAATGCAAACAATGCTTTATGTGCAGGATTTGTTTTACTTACACTATTTGAATCGGGTTCTACACCAAGTGCATTTAAATTTAGGCAGGCCTGTAAATCCGTTATTTTTCCACTTAACGTACCGTTTTCAACTGGGTATGGTATATCTCCCTGCGTAGCCCACACTTGTTCTAGCGTTGTTTTGTCAGGGTCATCTTTTTTGCTTTGGATTAGTGCTTTAATAGCAAGTTCTTCTGCTCCGTAAGCGTACCACTTAGCCTGTTGATGACCTTGTAAATTGGTACTCTTTTGTACCTGCACCATTAAATTAGCGCTCATTTCCACCGCTAAAACTGCGGCTAATGCAACCATGAACAGCACTATAACAATTGCCGCACCACGAGAAGATTGATGACCCATTATTGCGTATCTCCGTCATTTTGTTCGGTACCAGTAGACGTTGTTGTACTTGGAGGTGTAATCACTTTACCCTGCCCTGGTACTAAAAATATGCGACGAATAGGTTCAAGTTCTATTTGTTGTAATGTAACGGCAACTGCTTTTGGTAATGCTTTAATTTCCCATTGATCTTGCCATTCATTTTTGTCATCTAAGAATTCAAACTTGAGCTCTTCAATATTTTTAAGCACAACTTGAACTCGTGGTTCAGTGTTATCGAGTTGATCAACATACACTCGATAAACTCGCTCTAAATTATCGTCAATAACTCTATAGCCAACAGCTTGAAGTTCAGAACGCGGCAATAAGTTGATTGGATTTACCCAGCCATCGCGTACAAACGCTATTCCATCATATTGACTTTCAAGTATATAGCGTCCCGCGAGTAAATATAAATCTTGTTCGTCGCCCGACTCATTGCGTACAACACGTTTTGTCATTTGACTAAAATCTTGGTCCATAAGCCTAAATGTAGTTTGCAAACCATTTAGCTCTGCTATTTTCTCATCAGAAGCATCTTTGGCTCTCGTCGTCGTTTCTAATATTTGATGAGTCGCAATAATAACAAAAGCCAAAATACCTAAAGCCACCATCACTTCTAGTAACGTAAACCCTCGCTGCTTCACTTACTTATTACCTTTATTTAAATAAGTTGAAAGCTCATATACAGAGTGCTCATACTTTTCGTCACTAAAGACATTGATCGTTAATTTTACGAAACTTTTATCTGCAGTAGCAATAACATTTTGCTGCCAAAACCACTCCACACCTGCCATTATTTCACTACCACGCAGTTTATCTTTACCTTCCCACTGCTCGCCTTTGGTACGCTGCTCTATCATTACATTTTCAGCAACCCACGAAGCGTAAGTTTGATCCTCAATACTCGATAAGTGATGTATATGCTCACTAGTTGCTTGCATTGCAGCAATGCCCGTCATAGCACAAATACTTAAGGCAACTAACACTTCTAATAAGGTAAAACCTTTACTGGTATTCATTACTCTGGCTCTCGGCGTAAGTTAACTGGTGCGGTAAACTCACCCTCAATAAAGTAAACAGGCTCACTTTGCTCTTTTAATTCAAGCGTAAGCTGAAATGCACTTACTTCTCCAGATGATAATATAAGCACTTGTGGAATTTTAAGTTCCCTAAGTTCTAATAAGCTATCTTCATCACCACCGCTCATTAGTTCGCGCCAATTAGATTGTTCAAGTAAGTTATCTGCTGCCCATGCTAAGTCTTCAAGGTTAAGCGTTAACTTAAAGCGCTCATCAAATTCAATCGGTTCAAATAACTCTTCTCTATCAAATGTTATCCATTTTTCGCCATCAAAAACTAAGAACTCAAATATATTATTATCAACCTGAACTCCTAACTCGACTTGGTTCAAAATAGCAAATTCAGATGCCATATTAATGGTGGTATGTAGCCTAAGAGCTTGAGTGTCTAACGCATCTTCCGCGCCACCTTCTAAGCTATATACCACCATTTTGGTGGCAAAAGCGATGATCACTAATACCACTAAAATTTCTATTAAACTGAAGCCTCTGCTTTTTGAATGCATACGTTTAGAGCTTACTTTCATAGTAAGCTCTGGTTATTAACGTACGAACACAAAATACGATTAATCAGCATTATTGTTTCTCAGGATCCCAGTTACCAATATCATCATCAGTTCCCACTTCACCGTCAGGACCAATAGAGAAGATATCAAATTTACCTACTTCTCCAGGGCTAATTAACTGGTATGTATTACCCCATGGATCATCTGGTAACTCACTAATAAAACCACCATCAGGAAAGCGCTTAGGAACAGGCTCAATGCTTGTTTTATTTACAAGTGCTTCAAGTCCTTGCTCTGTGCTTGGGTAGCTCTTATTTTTAAGTTTATAAAGGCTCATTGCATCTTCAAGTTGTTGAATATCCAAGTGCGCTTTATCAATAGCTGCCTCTTCTTGTTGACCCATAATATTAGGCGCTACAATTGACATAATCATTCCGATGATAACCAGTACCACCATCACTTCTAGTAAAGAAAAACCTGATTGTTTATTCACGTAATTACCTCATTATTCTAAAAACACTAAACAAAAATGGTTTAGGTAAAACCATTAATATATAAAAAATTAAAGCCCTACGGCTTTATTCATTGCCATAATTGGCTGTAAAATTGCCATCACTATAAACAATACAATCACTGCCATTGAAGCAATCATTGCAGGTTCTAATAGTTTTAGCGATACGTTAACCATGCTTTCAAATTCACGGTCTTGGTTATTTGCGGCTCGCTCTAACATCTGTTCAAGCTCACCGGATTTTTCGCCACTGGCTATCATGTGTAGCATCATTGGCGGAAACAACTTTGTTTGCTGAAGTGCAGCTCTTAAGCTTGCTCCTTCACTTACCCGGTCGGAAGCTGCTGCAACCGCCTTCTTAATTTTTTCGTTAACCAAAACACCACCCGATATACGCATACCTTCGAGTAGTGGTACTGAGCTTGACGATAAAATACTTAAAGTACGTGCAAAGCGGGCAGTATTAATACCACGTGCAACTTTACCTATACCTGGCATATGGAGTATTCGGTCATCCCACCAAAAACGAATTTTTGGCTGTTTTAAAGCATGTTTAATACCTATAGCAATACCAGTAATAGCAATTAAACTAATAAACCAATAATTTTGTACAAAATGACTACCCGCCATTACCCACTCTGTTGTCCAAGGTAATACTTGTTTAGTTTTTTCAAAGGTTTTTAGTATTTTAGGAACAACCGTGCCTAATAAGACCGAGACGATACCAATCGCAAATATAACCAAAATAATAGGGTAAACCATTGCTTGAGTAATTTGACTGCGCATATGCTGGCGCTGCTCGGTATAGTCAGCAAGTCGATTTAATACTTGATCTAAATGACCCGACTTTTCACCTGCTGCAACCATTGCTCGGTATAAATCATCAAACACATGTGGAAATTCACTCATACCATCGGCAAGTGTATAACCTTCAACAACTTTTGAACGTACTGACATTAACATACGCTTTAAGCGTGGCTTCTCACATTGCTCAGCAACAGCCATAACAGCACCTTCGACTGGCAATGCTGACTGAATTAATGTTGCTAGTTGACGAGTAATAAGCGCCAGATCAGAAGTGGATATAGAAGGTTTAAAAAAGCCACCTAATAATGAAGTTTTTTCGCCTTTAACTTGTTTATCACCTTGTGCTGCTGGTGATACTTCGAGTGGCGTTAGTTTTTGGTCACGTAAAATTTGGCGAATTTGCTTAGCTGTATCAGCTTCTAAAATGCCCTTTTTTTCTTTTCCTTTGCCATCTAAGGCGCGGTACTCAAACGCCGCCATAACTAACCTTCCTCACGGGTAACACGCAGCACTTCTTCAAGCGTTGTTTTACCTACAAGCACACGACTGCAACCATCTTGACGAATACTTGGGCTTTTTTTACGAATGTATTTTTCTACACTTTGCTCGCCTTTGCCGTTGTGAATCATTTCACGTATTGTTTCGTCAACTACAAGTAATTCATGAATACCAGTACGACCTTTATAGCCATTAAAATTACATTCTTCGCAACCTACAGCACGGTATATAGTTGGCTCACTCTCAAACGGCACACCCAGTAACTGACACTCACCTTCATCAGCAACATGACCTTCTTTACAACTATTACATAAGGTACGCACTAAGCGCTGTGATAAAACACCAAGTAAAGATGATGAAAGTAGAAAAGGTTCAACACCCATATCTTCCATACGGGTAATAGCACCAGATGCAGTATTAGTGTGTAAAGTAGACATAACCAAGTGACCCGTAAGAGATGCTTGCACACCAATTTGCGCGGTTTCAAGGTCACGTATTTCACCGACCATAACTACATCAGGGTCTTGACGTAAAATAGCACGTAGCCCCCGAGCAAATGTCATATCTACTTTTGTATTTACCTGTGTTTGACCAATACCTGGAATTTCATACTCAATTGGATCTTCAACGGTTAAAATGTTGCGATCGCGCGAGTTAATTTGGCTCATACCTGCGTACAAGGTGGTACTTTTACCAGAACCTGTAGGTCCAGTAACCAAAATAATACCGTGAGGTTTACTAATTAAATCAGAAAATAAAGCACGGTTTGGCGCTGTCATACCTAAATCTTCAAGGTTTAAACGCGCGTTATTTTTATCGAGTAAACGCAATACTACGCGCTCACCAAAACTAGATGGCATTGTAGATACGCGTACATCAACTGCGCGACCAGCAATACGTAAACTAATACGACCATCTTGTGGAATACGCTTTTCGGCAATATCGAGTTTAGCCATTACTTTAATACGAGATACGAGTAAAGACGCTAATTTACGATTAGGCTTAAGTACCTCTTTAAGTACACCATCTACTCTGAAACGAATAACCAATTCTTGCTCGAAGGTTTCGATATGAATATCGGATGCACCTTCTTTGATCGCTTCACTAAGCATAGCGTTAATAAGCTTGATAATTGGCGCGTCGTCGTCGCCGGCAAGTAAATCTTCTGTCTGAGGAAGCTCATCAGCAAGTGAGAATAAATCAACCTCGTTACCAATGTCTTCCATCATCTGCTGGGTTTCAGAGCTATCTCGCTGATATGAAGCTTCAAGTAATAGTTCAAACTTGTCATCCTCAAGCTGCTCTAATGTAAAACCATAGCCCGCAATGCGACGTACTTCTAAAAGTACTTCTACATCAAGATCTCCACGATAATATACGATTCGATGATCTTTGTTTTTGCTTAGTAATACTCCAGCACGCTTAGCATATGAAAATGGTAAGCGCTTTGCTGGAAGCTCAACAAGTACATCACTTGTTAATAGTTCATCCTGATTATGCGTACTAGGATGAACCACATCTTGGTTTATCTCTTGAATCGCATTAGTCATCATTCTTCTCTTGTTGATCTTGCTGGCTGCGTAAGTGCTCTTCGTACGTAGGTGGCAGCACTAATTCGTCATTCCATTCAGGCAACACAGGCGTATCAGTGTTAGGCATTAGCTCTATGCCATCATCACTTTCTTTTACTTGCGCGTTACGTATAAAGTTATATTTATTAAAACTTAACTTATTCATACTTATGCCATCTCTAATAATAGTGGGACGAATAAATACGATTAAATTACGTTTGCGCTTAGTGGTATTAGTAGATTTAAATAGATGCCCTATAATAGGAATATCACCAAGTATTGGTACCTTAGATACACTTTCTTGCACATCTTCATCAATTAAGCCACCAAGTACAACCATACCACCGTCGTCAGCCATTACTGTTGTTTTAATTGCACGTTTATTAACTGAAATATCAACGGCAGTTGCACCACTCACACTCGATACTTCTTGTTCAATAGTAAGCAATACAGCTGAGCCATCATTAATCTGTGGCGTAACCTTTAACATTACACCCACTTCTTGGCGTTCAACTGTTTGGAATGGGTTAGAGTTATCACTTCCTGTTTGAGAACCTGTAATTATAGGTACTTCTTGACCCACAATCATTGAAGCTTCCTCATTATCCATTGTTGTAATGGAAGGCGTCGCTAATATATTTGAGTTAGTGTCGGTAGAAACGGCTTGAATAATTGCGCCCCAGTCACTTTTTACAATACCAAACGCTAAGCCATTAATACCGCTAAGCAATGAGGCTAAACTAGAGTAGTCACCATTAGTTGTTTCGTCGAAACTCGTAACCGTACCAGTCTCAGTTCCAATCACTGTTTGTGTTGTTGTTATATCTTGAGCTTCTACACCCGCAACAGCTAACGACCCAACCGGAACCGTAGAGCCATTATTAAACTGTAATAAACCACCATCTTCAGAAATCCACTGTGCTCCTAGGTTCACACCGTCAGATTCCATCACCTCAACAATAATAGCTTCTACCAGAACTTGAGCACGACGAATATCAAGTCGCTCAATAACAGATTCAAGTGAGCGCATAGTATCGGGCTGAGCCGTAATAATTAATGAGTTTGAACTTGGGTGAGACTCAATGCTGGTATCGTTACTATTACGACTGCTTGTCTTAGCCGCTCCACCTTGACCATCATCTACTAATGACTTACTAACACCTTGTAGTACCTTAACTAAATCTTCAGCTTTAGCGTAATTTAGGTAAAATACCTTTGTATTGCCCTGACTTTCTAACTCGCCATCAAGGCGTTTAATTAGTTCAATTGCACGAGTGCGAGCTTGGCCTTCACCACTTACAATAACGCTGTTGGTACGCCCATCAGCAACTACTTTTGGAATTAAAAACTCAGGAACACTGCCTTTACCGTTGTCTTTGTAAATATTATCTACAACTGAGACAACATCATCAGCAGTGGCGTATTTAAGCTTAACAATATCAACACGCTTATCACCCGCTTGATCCACTGAGCGAATAATCTCAACTAAACGATTAACTGATGCAGCATGACCCGTTAACATCATTACATTCGCAGCATTAAAGTTAGCAACATGCCCGCCATCTTTTTGATCGCTAAACTGGCGAACTAATGGACCAAGTTCTTGTACGCTTACGTTTTTAACACGCACAACGCGCGTAATCATCATGTCGCCGCTGGCTTCATTACCATCAGTAATTAATGGCACATTAGATTTTTTAGCATCAGAACTTTTTTCAACCTTAATAATGCCATTATCCATTTCAACAGCCGAATAGCCGTAAACTTCCAAAACATTTAAAAAGAACTGATAATAAAGCGACTCATCCATAAGCTCATAACTACGCACATTAACTTTGCCACGCACATTAGGGTCGATGATGACTGTTTTATTAAGGTTTTTACCAACAATATTAATAAACTCGTTGATATCTGTACCTTTAAAGTTAGCAGCGTATTCAACAGCTGAAACTGACAATGAAATACTTGCCGCTAAAAAAAGTGCTGCATACTTAGCTAACCCTTTCTTAATTTTATTGAGGTGTAGCACCTGAACCATTATGTTAAAACTCCAAAGCTAAGTTATTGCAGGCTAAATTGCACATCTATTTGTTCACCATCACGTTCTATAGTGATATTGGCATCAGTACTATTTCGCAGCTCATTAATAGCTGACATGGCCTGTTTTAAATCTGTTAATTGATAGCCATTAATTGCAATAGCTAAATCGTTATTTTGTAATCCCATTTGCTTAAATAATTCGGGCTCTTTACCTGGACTTAAGCGGTAACCAATAAGCTCTCCATCGCTCATTGCTTGCGAAACGCGTATATAGTCAAATAACTTTCCTGGTTCTTCGAGTAGTTCTTCACGCGTTTCTATTATTGCTTCTTTTACTTCGGGATCAGCCGTTGCATTTATTTGCTGATCACTTGCTGCTAATTCAAATTGTTGTGGTCCCATATCCGCATCATCGCGGGCAGCTAAAACAGGCATTGATACTTTTTTAGTAAAATCTAAACCATCAAGCATTAATGTTTCAAACCGACCATTCACACTCAAAATCACACGATCTGGTAATATTTGCGATACTTTACCTCTTGTACCTTGTATAACGTCTTCAACAAGGTAGCTCACTTGTTTACCTTGTGATTCAATAATTGCCATGCCTGCTTGGTCATCATTATTTACAGCAACGATGCCAGTTAAGTTAATACTTAAACGTGTTTCAGGTGCATTGTTAATAACCTGCGATTGCTGTGCAGCATTATTGTTATTTGTTACAGTTACTTTACCAAATAAAAATTGCTCAATAATATGCTGCGCTGAGCTATTACTAACGCTTTTTGATTGATTACCTTGATGCATTGGGGTAAGTGGTGACATAACTGGTTTTGGCCATAAAAGCCAAACTAACTGCGATAATAAAAAAGCAAGATAAACAACAACTAACAGTGTAACTAATGCACTTAATTTAGCGTGCGGTAAGCGAGTTAAAAATTGTTTAAACTGCTGAATTTGTTGTTCCATAAATAATGTTCTTATTTTAATTTACTGCGTAAGCGCGTACCCATAGTACCCTTTCATTTTTCATTCAACAAGCGCACTAATATTAAACTTTGTAAACGAAATGAATAGCTTCACCATGTTGTACAAAAAGAAAGCACTCGTTGTAATACCTTCATCCTAAGATGATTTCATGATAAATTTTAAGTTATAAAAATAATGGATAAAATTCCTTATGAGTAAAAAAAGTAATGCTAAGTTAAGCTCAGACCATGCAGACGAGTTAAAAGTTCGATTAGATAAATGGTTATGGGCGGCTCGCTTTTATAAAACACGCGCAGCCGCTCGAGAAATGG
>NZ_AUTQ01000018.1 GCF_000498095.1 Pseudoalteromonas sp. TB64 | reverse complement strand
CCCGCCATTTTCGCGCACGCCCGGGACGTAACCTTTTATATAACCAGGGTTCATTTTTGATTTATCAAAAGGCGGATTGAGTAATTGGATTAATTTATCATCGCTATTGACCAAATGCTGATACAAAGACGACATTGCTTGCGTAGAGCGCTCATTATTAGCTGCACCAGAGAGCACTGACCAACTTTGCGCTATTGAGTCAATAGTGCACTCTGGGCTTTGTGATGAGCCCAACGCGGTTCCGTCGTCAAACCATGCGCGACGATACCAAGCTCCGTCCCATGCGTGTTTAGCTAGGTAACCTTGTAGTTTTTGTGCTTCATCGTCACAACGAGTAGCAAACTCTATATCGCCATGTAATGCAGCAATAGGTGAAAATTCTTGTAGTATTTTATATAAAAAGAACCCCAGCCAAACGCTTTCGCCTTTGCCGTGTATTCCTACAAGGCTCATACCATCATTCCAATCTCCTGAGCCCATTAACGGTAAACCTTTTTCTCCAAAGTGTAAACCATGCTCAATTGCCAACACGCAATGCTGGTAAAGGCTCGACCTTGCTGCACTCACAGAAGGTAAGTCGTAATAGGATTCTTCGTCGTCTTTAAGGGGGCGACCTTCAATAAAGGGCATTAGCTCATCTAAAATAGTGTTGATCGAATGGGGATTTGTTTTTTTGGGGGAGCTGATTTAAGCCAAGGGAAAAATGGCGAAAGGATGTTGATAAGCTTATTTTTATTCATCGTGGTAAATACTTGAGACTAAACGTCGTAGTGAAGATATTGACGGTTAAATTTATCACTGGATTTAAAAAAAGATGTTTTAAATTATTTTGGTTATTAGAGGTGAGCAAGTAATCATTAAAAATATTCATAAAGTTTATCTTATTGTTGAATACATACATCAACATATAACAAGCTTCGTTAAGGGTCGGTTCGTCAACACACATAGTCTAATAGTAGAGTTCTATTTTGTGTTTTATAACAGTGAGTTGTCGCCATGTTATGGTGTGGATTATCTTTAAATTTCATCAACCATTATGCATATATATCAACTAAAGGCAGATAAATTTAGACTATGTGTGTTAGCGTACATATTCGCCTTGTTATATTGAGTATTTTATTATTTCAGTGAAGTACAGCTGGGAGTGTCGGCTTATATTTAAAGTGAATAAACGTATATAAAATAATTAAAGGCACCTTAAAATTCTTTAATAAAAATAGAACAATTTTTATTATCAAAAAGCAACGACCTTTCATTTCTAGCGCCTAATAACTGTATAAACAAATCCGAGTTTATTATTAAAATATCCTGACTTACATACTTTCAAAGCCATTACTTTTAGGTTTTATTAGTTATAAGTTGGGCATATAAAAAGGAAATTCACATTAGATGGGTCAATTGAAGAACAAACTGCTTAATGCTTTATCTACTGACGCACAACACCGCATGTTTCCGCTTTTAAAGCGAGTCAATTTATCCCTTGGAGAAGTTATTTATGAAACAAGTGAAAAGCTCGATTACGTTTATTTTCCAATAGATAGTATTGTTTCATTATTGTATGTGATGATTGATGGCTCATCTGCTGAAATATCAGTTATCGGTAATGAAGGGGTTGTAGGTATAGCTGTATTTATGGGGGGAGAAAGCACTCCTAACCGGGCTATTGTGCAAAGTGCTGGTACTGCTTATCGCTTACCCGCTTGTGAATTACGCAGGCAATTTAATAGCGAGCCTGATATGCGTATGCTCATGTTACGTTACACGCAATCATTAATTACCCAAACAGCGCAAACCGCAGTTTGTAATCGACATCATAGTATAGTGCAACAACTAAGCCGCTGGCTTTTACTATCGATTGACCGTTTACCGAGTAACAATTTAATAATGACTCAAGAGCTAATAGCAAATATGTTAGGCGTAAGACGTGAGGGAGTAACTGAGGCCGCTGGTAAACTACAAAAGCTGGGTATTATCACTTATAAACGTGGTCATATTAGTGTGATAGACCGACCTCAATTAGAATCTCAGTCATGCGAGTGCTATGAGGTTGTAAAAAGAGAAACAGACAGGTTGGAGTCTTATATGGAAAAAAAACCTAACGTTAGAAAACTATCCATTATCAGTTAATATATTTTGGAATCAAATAAATGTTTAAGAGCGTCAAAAGAACAGCCTAGCAAGTTGTTCATTGAGCCTGGGCTCTAAAATAAATTTATAAACCGAATATAAATATATTCGGTTTAAAATTTGTGTATGTTCTGCTGTTACTGGGCTTTTTACATTTAACCTACTTTGGTAGTTGTCCGTCTACTTCCTTTTCAGCTTCAAGCCAATCATTTAAGTGATTGTCACCGGTAAAGTCACGATCACTGGCTAATGAGTAAGCTTTAGCTTCAATCATGTCATGTCGGCTGAGACCTTCTTTATTCAAATTAGGTTTAGTTTTTGATACTGAATTACTTGAGATGTTATTACTCATGTGATTATTCCTAAAATATTACTCGATAAAATAAAAAACTTAATACCAAATTAAAACATTGAGTGTAGTTACATCATTCTCAATCTTAAGTGGAATGTAAGCTCGATTTATCATAGTAATACCAATGTGCAATAATACTTGATCAATTTGAGGGCATAAACCTGACGCTAACTGTGTTAAAAATTTCTGAAAAAGAACAACTAAATAACGAAATTTTTGCCTTGTTATCGACACGGTTTTCTTACCTCAAAATAGCTCACCTAATTAAGCAGATTGGTATAAAAGCAGTACTACGTATAGCTTAAAAGACTATTCTACAATTTGTATGACCGCTTTATCCTAATGCCTTTGTAATTTTGAGTCTGTGCCACAGCGAACATAAATTACCCATTATCTGTATTTATAGTAATTTTGAGAAGGTGACAAGTGGTAAACATATTTACTTTTATAATATGCTGTTTGGCGCGATACCGTACAGAGTCAATATTAATAAACTCATATAATAAAATATAAAGTACTTAAATTATTTTAAGGACAGCGCGTGCAAACAGTTCCCGATATCGTATTTTTACTGGATGTTGATAATACATTGCTCGATAGCGATACTATTTTAAGCCATTTGAAAGATTTTTTAGAAGGTGAATTTGGTTGTGAAAATAGTGACCATTACTGGTCTATTTTTGAAAAACTTCGTAAAGAACTCGGTTATGCCGACTATTTGGGCGCACTACAGTGTTATCGAATGGAACATTCTGATGATCCGAGACTGCATCTGATTTCTTCTTTTTTAATTAATTATCCATATAAAGAAAGGCTTTATCCTAACGCACTTGCTGTGATTGAACATTTACAACAATTTGGCCCCACCGTTATTTTGTCTGATGGCGATATTGTATTACAACCACTTAAAATTTTACGCTCCGGTTTATGGGATGCAGTGGAGGGAAGGGTGTTGATATATGTTCACAAAGAGCAAATGCTTGCAGCAATAAAAGAGCAGTACCCCGCGAAACATTATGTAATGGTAGATGATAAGTTACGTATTTTAGCTGCTATGAAAGCGCAGTGGAAAAATGAATTAACAACTATATTTCCACGTCAAGGACATTATGCCCACGATATTAAGCAACTACTGACCTATCGAAAGGCAGATACGAGTATTGATAGTATAAGTGATTTACTCAACTACGGTTTTTCTTATAAAGAGGATTTAATTGAATACAATTTAAACTCTAATCAAAAATTGTTTTTATATTGATGTGTATTGCTCTTATTTTATTTGAATTTTACCTGAGTTTTACCTGAGTTTTACAAGTAACATTTGGAGGAAATATTTTTAAGTATAAAAAGCAAATATCATCCTTGAAAATTTGCTTGGTAAGAGTGTTATAAAAGGCAGATTAAGACACGCTTGTTTTGGGATTTGTGCCCGTTTTAACTTTGTTTATTTTACTGTTTTAGCAATTTTTTCCCAGTATGCAGCAAGTTCATAGTGATGAAAAACAGCTGCTTCAAAGTCCTGAGTTATCTCTTTATTTGGCTCATATACCGGCGCATCTTTTATCGCTTTACGAACTAAATCAGTTGAAATTGAGTTGTCGAGCCATTGCACTTCGTAAATCCATGCTGACGGGATAAGTGCTTGATGTCCTCCCCACCAATTGCTCGTCTCAACAATTAGGTAACGAACCGCCCATGTATTTTCTTCAACTAAAAATCCTGATACATGGCCAATGTCTCCGTCTTTAGCGTGTATGTTATAGCCAATAATAGCTTTGCAACTACGAAGATTAGGATCCCCTTTTTGATCATGCTGGCTTTTTATACTTTTATGAATTAGATTTGCGCTGCGGGCACCTTCGACACTATGTTCAAAAATGTCATTGCCAGGATATAAGGAGTAGGGATATATCCCGCTTCCCCAAAAATTAGTACCGATCCAGTAATACGGGTATCCATAGTAGTTTAGGTAATCCATTTCATGTTGTCGTGAAACGGGTTTATTAGTATCAATACCAGGACTATTTTTAACTTGGTCTTTACTGATTAAAACAGGGAAAATCTTTTCATCCCAATTTGGGTTTTGCACCGCAATAGGGGAAATTAAAACTTTGCGACTCGATAGCCACGTGCCTGTTTCTACAACAAAATAACGTATCACCCATGCTAGGTCATCAAACAAAAAATCTTTTTCTTTGCCTACAATACCGTCACTAGCAGCGATTGCACAACCTTCTAAGTCTTTCATACTACGTAACATAATAACGATCCTTTTTAGTGGGTTATTTGCATTTGTAATGCATTATTTTTGCAGTTTTTAACGCGCATTTGCTTATCAAGTGCTTTCTTCTTATTTAGGGCACGTTTATCTTTTGAGGTTAAACATGCGCAGCCCTTTGGGTTTGTCCTAGAGCGTGAGCTGGATGCGGAAGCTTTGCTCGGTTTTTACCGAGCCCGCTAGGTTGCAAACCTTGCGCCGCGATTAAATAGCCTCTAGATAGAACAAATTTCTATCTTAAAAGGTCAACAGACCCTAATGCTTATCTATAAAAACCATGCTTTATAAGCTGTAAAGTACAAACGATAAGTAGATTAATATTTCCAGTTTCGGCTTTTGAAAAACAAAGGTCTGTGCGCTGACGAACAAGCAATGTTATTTTTCATTGATTTTTAGGTAGCGCTATAACAAGAATAATTAGAACGTGCGAAGTGTATTTTTAAAACTGGCATTATATTTGAGTGTTAGCGCACGGACTCTATGCTTATTTTTGAGTAGCGTGGCTTTGTGACTGACTTTTATTCGCGCTGTAAGTGTTGAGAATACTCACTTTATTCAGCTAACTTTAAATAAAGTAATCGAGCATATAATGTTAATACATAATAAAAAGAGAAAGTTGGGTGCTCCAGCATTGGGGCTATATAACGTGCGCAAGTCGAGAAAACATAAATATAACACTATTTCTGGGCCGTCACCCAAAGTTGAATACGTTGCTGGTGTTTTAGCGCCAACAAGATCAAACAATGCTGTTATACGTTATATAGATTATTCAGCTAGCCGTATAGAAGCCAAAGAGGTTAGCGATATTGATGAGTTTTTAAAAACTCCCCAACCTGAGTGGGCAACGGTGAGGTGGATCCACGTGAGTAATACAGACTCTTATATTGTTGGTTTACTTCAACATCATTTCGCATTTCATACGCTCACCGCAGAAGATATTTTACATGTACCTCAGCGACCTCGTATCGAATTTTTTGACGATCATTTATTTGTTGTATTAAGCATGTTGAAGCTAGAGACGCATGAGCCCAATAATACAATCCTTGATATTGAGCAAGTTAGCTTACTTTTATATGACAATGTTTTACTGAGTTTTCAAGAAAAACCAGGAGACGTGTGGCAATCCGTTCGCGGTCGTTTGCATACAGAAAATCGTCGTATTCGCAAAAATGGTACTGGTTATTTACTTTATGCATTACTTGATGAACTGGTTGATAAATGTTTTCCGGTACTTGAACAATATGGCGATATCCTTGAGGAACTTGAAGTAACAACACTTGAAAATCCAACTCCCCACGTACTGCATCATATCCATAGTATTAAACGAGAATTGGCATTATTAAGAAGAATTGTTTGGCCTATGCGAGAGGTTATCGACCATTTGTATCGCGAGGAAGGAGGCAGAATAGATGACTCTACGCGCCCTTACCTTAGAGATGTGTATGAGCATAATATTCAAATTGTTGAAATTATTGAGTCATACCGTGAAATGGTAAGCGGTTTAAGTGAGCTATACATGTCAGCTATTTCAAATCGTATGAATGAAATTATGAAAGTGCTTACTATTATATCTTCTGTTTTTATACCGTTAACATTTATAGCTGGAATTTATGGAATGAACTTTAAATACATGCCAGAGCTAAACTGGACTTGGGCATATCCCGTTTTGTGGTGTGTTTTTATTTTGATAACGGCAGCAATGATATTTATTTTTTGGCGTAAAGGTTGGCTTAATAGAAATTAACTTTAATAGAAACAAAATTTAATAGAAACAGCAAGTAAATACTCAATAAAACAACTGCTTATGATTAACAATAATAAATGCGTACGCTAGCGAACAGAACCAATAATATCACTCACTTACACTCATTGTATTAATTGGGGTGTAAGTGTTTTGCGTTCCATATTTTAAGTGGAGATTAAAATGGGTCATGAGTTTTGGAGTGAGTGGTACTCAGGTTGGGGTTGGTTTTTATGGTTTGGTATGTGGTTATTGCTCATATCGAGTTTAAGCCATTGGGGTTATAGCTACCGAACCCATAGACGCTATGGGTTAGAGTCTAATAAAACAGCAATTGATATTCTTAATGAAAGATACGCCAGCGGCGATATTGACAAAAAAGAATTCGAGCAAAAAAAACAGGACATAACTACCACTGCGTAGTTAGTGCGCTGGCTAATCCTCGCCATGCTCTTATATAGAGCATGGCTTAAGCATTTTTGGATGCGACAAGATGGAAACCCTGCATATGATTCTTCCTTCATTAACATCAAAAGAATTAGAGTTAATTGACGCATATTGGCGTGCCACGAATTACCTGTCGGTAGGTCAAATTTATTTATGCGATAACCCACTTTTAGAGCGCCCACTGATACTAAGTGATATTAAAAATATGTTGCTTGGGCACTGGGGAACAACACCCGGGCAAAATTTTATTTATGCGCATTTAAATCGTGTTATTAAAATACACGATCTAAATATGATTTATGTATCTGGCCCAGGGCATGGCGGGCAAGCTATGGTTGCTAATACCTATCTTGAGGGCACCTACAGTGAAATTTACCCTGATATAAGCCAAGATAAAGCAGGTATGCAAAAACTGTTTTTACAGTTTTCGTTTCCCGGTGGCATTCCTAGTCATGTGTCGCCCGAGTGTCCGGGCTCGATTCATGAAGGTGGCGAGCTGGGCTATTCTTTGAGTCATTCATTTGGAGCTGTATTTGATAATCCAGACTTAATAGTTGCTTGTGTGGTGGGTGATGGTGAGGCAGAAACAGGGCCAATTGCAACTGCATGGCATTCTAATAAGTTTCTTAATCCTATCAGTGACGGTGCTGTTCTCCCTATATTGCATTTGAATGGGTATAAAATTGCGAATCCTACCGTTTTAGCGCGTATTACCCATGAAGAATTAGAGCAATTAATGTTTGGTTATGGCTGGAGCCCTATTTTTGTTGAAGGACATGAGCCTGAGCTAATGCATCAGGCTATGGCTAAAGCACTTGATGTCGCAATACATCAAATAAAAAAAATAAAAAAAGATGCTCTCGATAATAACGATCCAACTCGTCCACGTTGGCCAATGATTATCCTCATTTCACCTAAAGGGTGGACGGGTCCAAAGCTCGTAGATGGTTTTCAGATAGAGGGAACATCGCGTGCGCATCAGGTTCCTATTTCTAGCCCATCAGCTCATCCAGATCATTTGCAATTATTAGAAAGCTGGCTGCGTAGCTATCATCCAGAAACACTTTTCGATTCACAAGGGCGTTTATTACCAGAGCTTGCTGAATTGGCCCCAACGGGGAATCGCCGTATGGGGGCAAATCCTCATGCGAATGGTGGGTTGCTGCTAGAAGATTTACATATGCCTGATTTTCGCGATTATGCATGCGAAGTAATCTCTCCCGGTATACGCGGAATTGGTGATACCAGAGTTTTAGGTCCATTTTTGAGAGATATAGTTGAGCTTAATGACGAGCAACGTAATTTTAGAGTATTTGGACCCGACGAAACAGTATCCAATGGTTTAGGTGCACTGTTAGAGGTAACCGATAGACAGTGGAATGCAGCAACCCATAGCAACGATGAGCAGCTTTCGCCTAGTGGCAGAGTAATGGAAATGCTGAGTGAACATCAATGCGAAGGTTGGCTTGAAGGATATTTATTAACCGGCCGCCATGGTTTGTTTAATAGTTATGAAGCGTTTATTCATATTATTGACTCGATGTTTAATCAACATGCTAAATGGTTAAAAGTGGCGGCAGGTTTACCATGGCGTAAAAAAATAGCTTCACTTAATTATTTACTGGCATCGCATGTATGGCGACAAGATCACAACGGTTTTACCCATCAAGATCCGGGTTTTATCGATCATGTTATTAATAAAAAAGCTGAAATTGTGCGCGTTTATTTACCGCCTGATGCTAACTGCTTGCTGTCGGTAATGGATCATTGTTTGCGAAGTCGTCATTACGTTAATGTAGTTATTGCAGGCAAGCATCCTGCGCCGCAATGGTTAGATATGGTGGCAGCTGTTAAACATTGTGAGGCAGGGATTGGCATTTGGCAATGGGCGGGTAATAGCGTAGATGCAACACCTGATGTGGTGATGGCTTGTTGTGGTGATGTGCCTACATTGGAGACGAT
>NZ_AUTQ01000017.1 GCF_000498095.1 Pseudoalteromonas sp. TB64 | reverse complement strand
GCTACAATATTAATTGCAGCGCGGTTTTCTATTAAGTTACTTGCTGTTGGCTTTTGTTGTACAAATTGTACATCGCCGTAGGGTACTTCAATACTAAAGCGGCTGCCTTTATTGGGCTCTGAATGTACGTCTAGCGGTAAACTTAGTAGGTCTGCCATTCGTTTTACTACGCCAAGTCCTAAGCCAACGCCTTTGTTATCACCCGATTCTACGCGATAAAAGTCGTTAAATATTTTGGCTTGTTCTACTTCACTAATGCCAGGTCCTGTATCCCATACTTCTATGCGTAAATTATGCTTACGGTTTCTACAGGCAATCAATACACGGCCGTTATCGGTATATTTAACCGCATTAGACACCAAGTTTTGTATAATTCGGCGCAAATAGGTTATATCGCTGTGCACAACCTGATGGTTTGAACGTACACCTAATTTAAGTCCTTTATCGCTTGATAAAATAGCGTATTCACTTTGCAGTGGCGCTAAAATATCTTCAATGTAAAAGTGGCGTGGGGTAGGGGTCATAGCGCCTTGCTCTAGCTTGGCTATTTCAAGCAATGCCGACATTAAATGCACGGTTGAGTCGAGGCTATCACCGAGTTTATCAAAGTTATTTTGGTTGGTGCTATCGAGCTGTTTTTCGTCAATGGCGGCAAGGTATAAACGCGCTGCATTTAATGGCTGTAAAATGTCGTGACTCGCTAATGCTAAAAAGCGTGTTTTACTGTCGTTTGCTTGCTCTGCTTCGCGCTTGGCTAAAGTAAGTGCTTGCTCGGTTTGTATACGGCTATCTATTTGTGCTTGTAGGTCTTTATTAATGGTTTGTACTTCTTGAGTACGCGCTTCTATGCGGTTTTCAAGATCCATATTTACTTCTTCAAGCGCATTTTGCGTACTTATGTGATTAGTAATATCTGAAAAGCTGGTAACAAATCCGCCATCGGGCAGTGGATTACCTATCATTTCGTATACTTGCCCATTACGACGATGGCGAATAAAGTGATGCGAGCTACCGTATTTTAAATGCTGTACACGTTTTTCTACTTGGCGTTCTATTTCACCTGGACCACATTCACCCCGGTTAGCGTTGTACCTTATAATGTCTTCTATGGGTTGACCTACTTCTAAAAATCCCTCTGGGTAGCCAAACATTTCGCCGTAACGCTTATTCCATGCAACTAGTTTTAAATCTTTATCGACAACAGAAATACCATGGCTTAAATTTTCAAGCGATGTAAACAATAGGTTTTGGTTAAATTGCAGGGCTTGTGTGGTTTCGTCAAAAAAGTTTACCACTTCTTCAAATGCCATACGTTTACCCGACGAAACCGTGTGTATTAATGCTTGCGCTGATGACGCACCTAATACGCCCGTTAATGCGCGTTCGCAGTAAGCAATAAACTCTGGCTCTGGGTGGGCGTTGTTATCGTTTAAGTGATGAGCGAGTGCGTAATGTGCCAATACTTGTTGGCTACGCTGAATACCTAAAAATGTTTGTAGTAGTATTTTAAAGTCGTAAACAGTGGCTTTTACGTCTTTATTTAAACGTCTTGATAAAATAGCCTGATCTTTTGGATTAACAAATGCAGCAGCCTGAATTTTATCAATTAAGCGCTCTTCAGCCCCTAACGAAAAGCTAATATAACAACCAATGTTAGCAAATAAGGCAATGAGCGTACCGCGTGTAATTAATGTTTGTTGCAGCTCACTATTTAGCGTGTTTCCTGCATCTAAAATTGGCAGCATTAAAAAAAGTATCCAGCAAATAAAGCCTGCTAATAAACCAGCATATACTCCATAAGCATGACCTTTTCGCCAATATAAACCGCCCACAATAGCGGGTAATAATTGAGTAACAAGGGAAAAAGCAACTAACCCCATACTTGCCAGTGCACTGCTATGACCAAACCATTGCTGATAAAAGTAAGCCAAAATTAATATACCGGCAATGGTAAAGCGCCTAACCAGTAAAATTTGCGATTTGTAACTGGTGGTTATTAAGTTACGTTTAAATTTACGGCGTAGTATAAGTGGCAGCACTACGTCGTTTGAGATCATGGTGCTTAACGTAAGCGTTGCAACCACAATCATTGCGGTTGCGGCCGACAACCCACCTATAAATACAAAGGTGGTTAAAAAGGCGTTGTCGTTAATTAACGGTAGGGCAAGTACAAAGCTGTCGGGTGAATAGCCGCTGCCAACTTCAGGATGAATTGCCGCAGTCGCAATAGGTAAAATCATTGCGGCTGTTAGTAGTAAATACAGCGGAAAAGCCCAGCGAGCGGTAAGCAAATGGCGTTTATTTTGATTGTCGACCACCGTTACATGAAATTGACGAGGCAAACATATAATTGCCGCAGCGGCCATTAACGACTGACCGATAAAGTTAAAATTAAAAAAGTTAAAGTCGCTCCAATGCGCCCAAATCGACTCAGTTACTTTGTTTTCAGTGGCTTCGGGTAAATTAAATAAGGTAAATATTGCAAGCCCTGCTACCGCTACAAGTGCAATAAGTTTAATCATTGACTCAAACGCTACGGCAAGCATTAATCCCGAACGATACTCTGTTACATCAACCTTGCGGGTACCAAAAAATATTGCAAATAATGCCATAATTAATGTTGCCGAAAGCGCGAGCATATCGCCCGATATTTTAGTACTACTTTGCAGCAGTAAAAAGCTAGTACTGAGCGCTTTTAATTGCAGTGCAATATAGGGAATAGTCGCCAGTAATGCGATTACAGTAACCATAATTGCGGTAGTTTGGCGTTTACCATAACGAGCTGAAATAAAGTCGGCAATGGTCGTAATATTTTGTTTTTTACTTACCAATACCAGTTTACGTAAAAACCCTTGCCCGAAAAAAAACAACAATGCAGGACCAAGCAAAATAGGCAAATAGCTCCAACTACTTGTGGCAGCTGTACCCACCGACCCGTAATAAGTCCACGAAGTACAATAAATTCCTAACGAAAGCGAATACACAAAGGGATGGTGGCTAATGCGCTTTGCTAAAGGTGTTGTTTTATCGCCCCAGTTGGCAAGCCAAAACAGCACACCTATATATCCTAAAGCAACAATAATGAGTACGGCAGTCATGTTGTTTTTTAACCTTATTATTTAAATTTACACTCGGACATAGCGAGTACCTACACAATACCAGAACTGAGGTTAAGTGTGAGGGTTGAATTTAAAGTAAAGTTTTAATTTTAAAGCTATCTTATTGAATATTAATAATAAAAATAAAGTAAGGTAAAACATTAGACTAATGTCGTATTAATCAACAAGTTATAGGTTTAGCAAAAAAGCCAATGTGCGATATTTACTTAACCAGTTGAAATTAAATAAAAATACGAACTTTATCGTTAATGGTTAAATGCAGTTTACGTAAACGTTAACAGGCTGTTACGACCATAGTCTCAATTCAATATTTAAGCAGCATTGCTAAATTGGTTAACGAAGATAAAAAACCACTCATTACAATATTGTGATGCTTAAAGGGGAAAAATAAAAATGGCTTTTAAAGATGAAGAACAAGCAAAAGCTTATTGGGCAGAAAACATTTCGCTGTTATTTAAACTGTTAGCAGTGTGGTTTATTGTGTCTTTTGGGTTTGGCATATTACTGGTTGATGTACTTAATGAGGTACGTTTTTTTGGGTTTAAACTTGGCTTCTGGTTCGCCCAGCAAGGCGCGATTTATACCTTTGTTGCTTTGATTTTTGTGTACGTTTTCAAAATGAATACGTTAGATAAAAAATACGGCGTAGACGAATAGGAGCTAAGCAATGGATGTTCAAACACTCACGTTTATAATTGTTGGTTTAAGCTTTGCGCTTTATATCGGCATAGCAATTTGGGCTCGAGCGGGTTCAACTAAAGAGTTTTATGTAGCGGGCGGCGGCGTACCTCCTCTTGCT
>NZ_AUTQ01000016.1 GCF_000498095.1 Pseudoalteromonas sp. TB64 | reverse complement strand
TGGCTTGGTTAGCACGGCTAAATTCACTTAAAACATCTTCTAGTTCGCGTCCTATTGCCCACTTTCTGGTAACTAAGTATTTACTAGTATCTGTTCGGGTTAAGATAATTGACGCTCCAGTCATTTTGCTAAACCACTCTATACAATAGCTTGTTGCACTTGCGCTATGAAGCAACACGCTCATGTTGCCAAATTCTGTTATGTTTTCATCCATTAAAATCATATTTTCTACCTAACATGCTAGTTATAAATAGTTTATTAGTAATTCAGTAGGTAAAAAATCATCCATATTCCTAACTAGCCTAGGAAAATGGCTTAGAAAATAACGAGGGCTATTTATAAGCTACTGTTTAAAATAACAATATAATTATTAGGTATTGAAATTTACAGAGATGGTTTTAATTTACGTGTGTGTTGATTATCATGGCGCAAGAAACACTTACACCCTATTTTATAATTTTCAGTAAGGATCACCATGTCTAACTATAACGAATCTCCAGAACAAGTTGCACAAGCTACTCAAGGCTTTGTTATGCAGCAAACTATGTTGCGTATTAAGGATCCAAAACCTTCGTTAGAATTTTATCAAAATGTATTAGGTATGAAGCTGTTAGGTAAGTATGACTTTCCTGGTATGAAATTTACATTGTACTTTTTAGGATACGAGCAAACGCTGCCAGAGGGCGATGATAAAACTAAAGCTGAATGGGTATTTCGTCGCCCTGCGTTAATTGAGTTAACCCATAACTGGGGCACTGAAAACGACGACAGCTTTGAGGGATACCACAGTGGCAACCAAGAACCTAAAGGCTTTGGTCATATTGGGATTAGCGTACCGGATGTTTACGAAGCCTCTGAGCGTTTTGCAAAGTACGATGTTGAGTTTGTAAAAAAACCAGATGATGGCTCAATGAAAGGCTTAGCTTTTATTAAAGACCCTGACGGTTACTGGATTGAAATACTCTCGGCTGAGGGTATTACTGAAATTATTCTTTCTCAGTAATTATTATTTCTCGATAACAAAAATATTACACATAAAAAAGCCTGCTAATGCAGGCTTTTGGTTATGTAGTAAGTAATATTTAAACGTTATTTACGCAGTGCGTCTATTCGTGCATCAAGCGGTGGATGCGATGAAAACAACTCAGCCATACCCTTACCACTTGCAATACCAAAG
>NZ_AUTQ01000015.1 GCF_000498095.1 Pseudoalteromonas sp. TB64 | reverse complement strand
TGACTCCCAAGCATTAGGCAGCCACAGCTCCGCATTAGTGACAGGTTATCAGGCGCAGCAAAAAGCGCTTGAGCAATACTTATGCGAGCAATTTGGTTATGGCGCAGGGATGCTATTTAACTCAGGGTTTAGCGCTAATAGCAGCGTAATTAAAGCGTTGTTTCAAGATAAAGCAGCTGCACAAAACAGCGCTATTTTTCAAGATAAGTTAAATCATGCAAGCCTGATTGACGGGGCTATGCATTCTAACGCGGCTTTAGTACGTTTTAATCATAACGACATGAACCATTTACGTTCACGGCTCGAAAAATCAAAAGCGCAAAACAAGCTAATTATAAGCGAAGGCGTATTTTCGATGGATGGCGATACCGCGCCTCTTAAAGAATTACTCGCACTTGCAAAACAGCACAACGCATGGCTAATGATTGACGACGCACACGGCTTTGGTGCATTAGGCAAAACCGGTTTGGGCAGTTGCGAAGCGTTTATTACACAAACGCTTCCAGATATATTAATCATTACCTTTGGTAAAGCAGCGGCTAGTAGTGGTGCCTGTGTATTAGGCAGTAAACAGTTTATTGACTACATGCTGCAATTTAATCGCGATTACACG
>NZ_AUTQ01000014.1 GCF_000498095.1 Pseudoalteromonas sp. TB64 | reverse complement strand
ATTTAGCCGTTTTAGTCAATTACTAGGCGGCGTTGGCTCGGGCCAGTTATGTAAAATGGTTAATCAAATTTGTATTGCTGGCGCAGTGCAAGGTTTAGCCGAAGGCTTACATTTTGCCAAGCAAGCTGGGCTTAACGGTGAAAAAGTAATAGAAACAATATCTAAAGGCGCAGCCGGTTCGTGGCAAATGGAAAACCGCTACAAAACAATGTGGGCGGGTGAATATGAGTTTGGTTTTGCCGTAGATTGGATGCGTAAAGATTTAGGCATTGCGCTCGATGAAGCCAAAAACAACGGCGCAACACTGCCAATGACCGCAACGGTCGATCAATATTACGCCGACGTACAAGCACTCGGCGGCGGCAGATACGACACCTCAAGCTTACTAGCACGTATTGAAGCGCTACATAAAAAATAACGTTTACGTTGAGTATGTCGGTGTAGACGCCAAAGTATAGCAGTGTGTTTAACTTGTAGACGCCAAGCTTGCTTGCGTATAAAACGTAGTTTTTAAAAAGGTAAAGATATTAAAAGCTGCGCTTTTTACGTGAGCAAGCTCGACTCTTACCGCCAAAGTATAGCTGTGTGTTTAATTTGTAGTGCGTATAAAAACGGAGTTTTTAAAATGGCGCAGATATTAAAAGCGGCGCTTTTCACGTGAGCAAGCTCGACGTCTACCGCCAAAGTGTCGCTGTGTGTTTAATTTGTAGTGCGTATAAAAACGGAGTTTTTAAAAAGGTAAAAATATTAAAAGCTGCGCTTTTCACGTGAGCAAGCTCGACTCTTACCGCTAAAGTGTAGCGGTGTGTTTAACTTGTAGACGCCAAGCTTGCTTGCGTATAAAAACGGAGTTTTTAAAATGGCGCAGATAATATTAAAAGCTGCGCTTTTCACGTGAGCAAGCTCGACTCTTACAGCAAATTACATGCTTTGTGCGTAGTTATACAACGCCTTTAAAATGGTAAGGTTTTTTTCACTATCATCATGTTCATGCGCTAAATTTTCGAGGGTGATCATAAAATCTTGCGCATTAATTGATGGTTGATCTTCACCGTGCATTAACTTGTTTTGGCAATATTGACGCCATTGATCAAGCTCTTGTTGGTTTAGCGTTTCGGGCCAGTTACGAGCGCGGTATCTAAACAACAACGTATTAAACTTTTTATCTTCAAAGTCTAAATTCAACCCAGCCAAATCATCTGGCTTAGCATCACGAATAATCGCAAATTTAGCTTTGTCGGCATGGCTTGTAAACCCATCGTAAAGTAAGTAGTCAACGTTAGTCGTAGCGCTGTAATCGCCTTGCTCGTTAAACACTTCCGTTACTTTATCGCGAAGGTCGGTATTGGCTTTTAAAATAGCTAAGTTAGCTAAGCATTGCTCACGGTCAATTCCTAAACGGGCGGCGTTTTCAGGCAATAACGTTTTAGCAGGCGCTAAAATAGGGCACTTGTTTAAATGAACCAGTTTTAAGCCAACAGGTAAATCGCCCTCGGCTAAATCTAAGCGTTTGGTGTATAAACGTTTACGTAACTCTTCAACATTTAAATCAATAAGTACTTGCGGGCTTTGAGTTAAATCAAAACAAATAACCGCGTTTTTATTAACCGGATGAAAGCTCATTGGTGCAACCCAGCTTGTACAGCCTTGCGTTGCAGGTATGCGCGACGTCGTATGCACCAGCGGCGTCATGTTAAATACATCAACCAACTCAGCAAGCGCTTTTTTACTACGCAAACCAAAAAAGAAGTTATACAGCTTAGGCTGTTTTTCTTTTATTAATTTAGCCAGTGCAATAGTGGCGG
>NZ_AUTQ01000013.1 GCF_000498095.1 Pseudoalteromonas sp. TB64 | reverse complement strand
CCCGCCAAGTTAACGGCAGTAGTCGACTTACCTACTCCGCCTTTGCCTGAGGCAATAAGCACAATATGTTTAATCGCCTTAAACTTAGCTGCCTCTTTAATGATAACCTTGGCGCTAATTGTTACAGGCACATTTAAGCTTTCACTTACGTGTTGCTCAACTAAAGGCATTTCTGATTGCCCAGCAAATGGCAGGGTTAATTTAATGTGTAGTGATTTATCGTCATTTTGAGTAATAGTATTAATGAAGCTTTCGTCAATACCGACGGCAAAAGCCGCACTACGATATGCCGCTAAGGCAGTAATAATCGGTTGTTTTTGCACCGATTTAGAAGAGAATAGTTTCGACAGTCCAAACATAGCAATTAAATAGCGTTTCTTTGATGAAAAGTGCCACGGAATTATGTAACATTCAGGGCATTAACACCAGTCAATTAATAAAAATCCATAAGCTGTGCGCACTCTAAGCAGATAGCTTGTAGATAAATTAATGATAATTGCCGTTTGTATAATAAAAACGGCGTTTTATCCTCAATTCGGAATGATTATGACGCAGCGAAAGATCCTGATTACCAGCGCATTACCTTATGCAAATGGCCCTACTCACTTAGGTCATTTATTGGAATATATTCAAACTGATATTTGGTCACGTTTTCAAAAACTACAGGGCCACGAAGCTTATTATGTTTGCGCAGACGATGCCCACGGCACACCAATTATGCTTAATGCGCAAAAGCAAGGGATCACGCCTGAAGAAGCGGTAAAACAAGTCAGCATAGAGCGCCAACGCGACTTTGCTGACTTTAATATCAAATTTGATAACTACCACAGCACACACAGCCAAGAAAATAAAGAATTAAGCGAGCTTATTTATAACCGCCTAAACGATGCCGGTCATATTAAAAAGCACACTATTTCGCAATTATTCGACCCTGAAAAAGGTATTTTCTTACCCGATCGTTTTGTAACAGGTACTTGCCCAACGTGTAAGTCTGAAAACCAAAACGGCGACAGTTGTGATTCATGTGGTGCTACATACAGCCCTACAGATTTAATCAACCCACGTTCTGTAATGTCGGGCGCTGAGCCTGTACTTAAAGATTCTGAGCATTACTTTTTTGACCTGCCAGCATTTGAAGGCATGCTAAAAGAATGGCTACACTCGGGCACTATTCAACAAGAAATGGCTAATAAGCTAGATGAATGGTTTACCGATGGGCTGCAGCAATGGGATATTAGCCGCGATGCACCTTATTTTGGTTTTGAAATTCCAAATGCACCAGGCAAATACTTTTACGTTTGGTTAGATGCCCCTATTGGTTACATGGCGAGCTTTAAAAACCTGTGTGACAAAACAGGCATCAACTTTGATGAGTTTTGGGCTGAAGGTTCAGACGCTGAGCTTTATCACTTTATTGGTAAAGACATCATTTACTTCCACAGCTTATTTTGGCCAGCAATGCTAGAAGGCGCTAATTTTAGAAAGCCAACTAACGTATTCGCTCATGGTTTTGTCACTGTAAATGGCGAAAAAATGTCTAAATCGAAGGGCACGTTTATTAAAGCGCGCACTTATTTAGATAACTTAAACCCAGAGTACTTACGTTACTACTACGCAGCAAAATTAAGCAGCGGTATTGTTGACCTTGATTTAAACCTAGAAGACTTTGCACAGCGCGTAAATTCAGACCTAGTAGGTAAAGTAGTAAACATAGCGAGCCGTTGTGCTGGCTTTATTACTAAAAAGTTTGATGGCAAGCTAAGTAGCACAATTATGCAACCAGAGCTATTAGCAGAGTTTCAAGCGGCTGCACCTAGCATTACAACACACTATGAGAACCGCGATTACAGCCGCGCAATTCGCGAAATAATGGCGCTTGCCGACAAAGCAAACCAATTTATTGATGGCGCAGCACCTTGGGTATTAATTAAAGACGAAACTAAGCAACAAGAAGCACACGAAGTGTGTTCTCTTGGTCTTAACTTGTTCCGCGTTTTAATTACTTACTTAAAACCCGTGCTACCAGAAATGGCCGACAACGTACAAGCATTTTTAAATGACGACCTTGCATGGGACGGCGTTCAAAATGCACTCGTAAGCCACCCTATCAATAAATTTAAACCGTTAATGCAACGTGTTGAAATGGATAAAGTAAATAAAATGGTTGAAGAATCTAAAGAAAGCTTAGCGCCAAAAGTAACTATTGACCCTAACAGCCCACTTGCAAAAGAGCCTATTAGCGACGAGATAGAATTTGATGACTTTGCAAAAGTAGACTTACGCGTAGCTAAAATTGCTAAAGCAGAGCACGTAGAAGGCGCTGATAAACTACTTAAGCTAACACTTGATTTAGGCGGCGAAACTCGCCAAGTGTTTGCGGGTATTAAATCGGCTTACGCACCAGAGGATCTTGAAGGTAAGTTAACCGTTATGGTCGCTAACCTTAAGCCTCGTAAAATGCGCTTTGGTATGTCTGAGGGCATGGTATTAGCAGCAGGTCCTGGCGGAAAAGAAATTTATATTCTTAACCCAGATGACGGCTCAGAGCCTGGTATGCGCGTAATGTAAGCTAACGCTTAATAACCCATCTAAAAACCGCTGACATTGTCAGCGGTTTTTTTATAGGCTTCCCTATTTGCTTTATAAGCATTATTTAAATAATATCAGTGTATTAAAATATTTTTTAGATCAACAACCATGACCAACAACCTTGATACCCAAAGACTAAATACCAGTGCGCTAATCAAGCAATATAAGTTACTCGCAATCTTACGCTTAAAACAACAAAGCGATGTAGCTCCATTAATTGATTGCTTAGTTAATGCAGGCATAAGCGCACTCGAAATCACTTCAAACACGCCTGGCTTTGAGCAAGAAATAACAAAAGCACGCGCAGCTCATAAAAATGCACTTATTGGCGCAGGTACAATAATAAATACCACTCTGGCTCAGCAAGCAATTGATGCTGGCGCACAGTTTATTGTAACCCCTAACACAAATAAAGCCGTTGTAGATCTTGCCCACCAGCATGGGTTACCAGTATTAATGGGCGCATTAACACCTACCGATGTTGCAAATGCAATTGAGTATAACGCTGACATTATTAAAGTATTTCCTGCTGGCAGTATGGGCGTTGGTTACTTTAAAGCATTAACAGGCCCATTTTCAGAAGCACAACTAATGCCTGTTGGTGGTATTACTTTGGATAATATATCTCAGTGGTTTGACGCAGGTGCTTGCGGCGCGGCAGTAAGTGGTGATTTTTGTAAAATAGTCAACACAGAACAAGAACGCAGTGATCTTACTAAGCTTGTAAAAAGCTATATAAATAAACTGCCTAAATAGGCAGTTATACTTTAACTATAAAATTAGGACCTGTTTATCTTTCGAGGTTGAATTTGCAACTGGATGCGGAAACTTTGCCCGGTTTTTACTTATTCTTACATGGATATAAGTCAGTAGAATAACGCAGGAGCGGTTATCGAGCCCACTAGGTTACAAACCTAACGCCGCGATTAAATCGCCCCTAAATTGAACAAATTTTAATCTTGAAAGGTCAACAGGCCCTAAACATTCTTTTTAATTCAGCTTTTTCAATACACGATCTTTTCTTGGTAGGTAATAGTTATCATAATCAAGCGATACTATAACGCGCTCTGCTTTTCCCAATAGCTCATCACGCGGAATTAAACCTATTACACGAGAGTCTGCACTATTATCTCGGTTATCGCCCATTGCTAAATAATAATCATCTGGAATTGTTATTTCGTCAAACCCCGATAAACGCGAAGGAATATTCGCCACTCTTATCGAATGCTCTAATCCGTTTAAATCTTCAATTTTATCAAGTGAGTCTATGTTGCTGCGCTGATCTGCATAGTTAAGCTTTTTACCATTAATAACGAGCTCATTATTTTCAAGCGCCACGGTATCTCCTGGCAAACCAATTACACGCTTAATTAAACGATTATCGGCTGCCTGTGAGTCAAACACGATGATATCGCCAGTTTTCGGATCGCTTAATTTCAAAAGCGGTATATGCGTAAAAGGAATACGTAAGTCGTAAGCCATTTTATCAGTAAGAATCCTATCACCCTCTTGAATGGTCGGTTTCATTGAGCCTGTAGGCACTTCGTACCAGTCGGCAACAGCGCTTCTAAATACGCTCATTAGTGCAATAAATACGATGAGAGAACGATTGTTTTTCCAAAAATTATAAACTGGTTTCATGCCTAATCCCTTTAATTTAACACGTCTTTAATTGAGTAAGTGTTTATATGACTTTACTAATAAGCAGCAGTTCAATTAAGGATGTAACAAAACATGTTTACTACTTAATTTTAATTGATCGATTAAATTTAAAGCGCCGTAACATTTAATGAAACCAACGGGTATTAACTTAAAGGAAAATAAAATGTTTAAGAAAATTACTACTGCATTATTGTTTACAACAGCAAGCCTTGGATTTACTACGGCGGCTTATGCTGATCATC
>NZ_AUTQ01000012.1 GCF_000498095.1 Pseudoalteromonas sp. TB64 | reverse complement strand
CCCCCCAGCCGTTAGCTGGCACTCTGCCCTATGGAGCCCGGACTTTCCTCCCCCTGATCATTTTCGTCACAGGCAGCGATCATCTTGGCTGACTCGGCGCGCAGTATACATGAGGCAAATGCCAAGCGCAGTAAGATTTACTCTTTTTCTTCAATAATTGTTTTATACAGGGCGTTTTTCTTCATTCCAAAGTAATCTGCAACAATACCGCAGGCTTTTTTCATTGGCATTTCGCTTTCAAGCAGCGTCAGCATTTTGCGTGCTTCAGGCGGTACATCATCTACTAACTTTGGTTTACCAGGCAACATGAGTACTATTTCACCGCGTTGCTTAGTCGGATCATTAGTTAAAAACTGCTTTAATTCACTTACACTGCCATTAAAAAATGTTTCAAAGGTTTTAGTTAGCTCTTTAGCAAACACAACTTGTTGATCGTCACCGAGTGCATTAGCTAAATCGTCAAGGCTTGCCATAATGCGATGCGTACTTTCGTACATAATACTCGTCATACTTGAATTAACGGCTTCAATAAAAAAGTCTTGGCGAGCTTTACTTTTAGCGGGTGTAAAACCTAAAAACTGAAAACGGTCAGTTGGTAAGCCAGAGCAACATACTGCAGTAATTGCAGCGCACGCACCAGGTACAGGAGTTACATGGGCACCTTGTTCGCGGCACAGGTTTACAACAGCATAACCTGGGTCACTAATTAATGGTGTACCAGCATCTGAAACCAAAGCAATATTTAAACCCTGATTTAACTGATCAATAATTTGTTGTGCTTTTTGCTTCTCATTGTGGTCATGTAATGCAAAGGTTTTAGCCTTAATACCAAAATGGCTAAGTAGCTTGCCGGTATGGCGAGTATCTTCAGCAGCTATTAAGTCAACTTGCGATAATGTCGCGATTGCTCGCTGACTTAAGTCGTCATAATTGCCAATTGGGGTGGCTACAATGTAAAGAGTGCCAATTTTCTGTGAATTCTCCTCATTTAACATTGAGGTCTCCTGCGTCAGTCAGTAATATAAGCAAATCGCGTTAACGTATTGGGAAATCATTGTGCGACTTAAACTAGTTAGTCTATTAATTATATTGTCAGGGTTATCGGCTTGTAGCACAACCGAAAAACCAACTAAAAACAGCGATAACTTCAGTAACAGCGCTAATGCACTAAAAAATCAGGCAACCAGTGCAGAATCTATTTACTTATTAGCTCAAAATCGCCAAGGTGCCGATAAAATACAGTTATTGTATAGCGCACGTGATGCAGCTATAACAGAGCAAAACTGGTCATTATTAGAGCAGATAGGTAGCGAACTCGAGCTAACGGCAAGTGTTGATCAAATTCAAAACCGCCTTTATATTGCATTTGCACAAAAACAACAAAACAAAAATGACCAAGCATTAGTTATTTTGCAATCTTTAGATGGTCAACTTACTCAACCTGAACATTTTGCTTGGCACCAGTTTTTAACAGCAAGCATTTATGCATCACAAAATTTTCCGAAGAAAGCTGCGCCTTATTTTTTTAGAGCCTCTGAAACAGCAACTAAAAACAATATGGAAATACCACAACTTAATCAAAGTTTGTGGGACAACTTAAAGCAATTATCATCTTATGCACTTGAACGCTTTAATCGCGGAACGGTTATTCAGCAAGGTTGGGTAAACCTTGCTTTATATCAACAAGTTTATGCAAACAGTGGGGTTGAATTAGATCAAGCCATTAATAATTGGCGTCGCCGTTATGTAGGTCATCCGGCGCGTAGTATTTTGCCTAAACAAGATGAAGCACTGACTGAATTAGCCCCTATAAATATTGAACGTTTAGTTGTAATGTTTCCTCAGTCGGGCCCTAATGAGCGCTTAGGTGATGCACTTAAAGCAGGCGTGTTAGCCGCTCTTGATAAACAAAATATCAATGAAACTATTTTTATTGATGAAAACCTAAGTACAGAAGAAATTGCAGCGCAGCTTGAACAAATAAAACCTGACTTTGTTGTAGGTCCTTTATTAAAAGTTAATATAGACAAACTCGCTAATGCTAAAACATTAACCGATACTCCTGCCCTACATTTAAATACCTTTGATGGCGACCGGGTTTCTTTGCAGCATTACTTTTTTGCGCTTAACCCTGAGCATGAAGTAGAACAAGCTTTAGAGCATTTTTTAGCAATGGGTTATCAAAAACCAATGCTACTAGCACCTAATAATGCTAACGGGCAACGCCTTGTAGACTATTTTAATTTACAATGGCAACGTTACAGTCAGACTAAACCACAGATTGGCTTTTACGATGATAAAAAAGATATGCCCAATACAATTACTAGCTTATTAGAAGTTGATAAATCAAAAGAGCGTATAAAAACTGTAAAAGCATTATTTAGACAAGAAGTAGAAAATGAAACACGCTCTCGTGGTGATATTGATGTTATTTATATTTTAGGTGATGCAATTGAAACACGTTTAATTAAGCCTTTTCTTGATGTTAATGTAAGTACGTTTTCAGACCGCATTCCACTTTATGCAAGTTCAAAAAGTCATAGTAAGCAGATAGACCGCACAGACAAAGGCGATTTAGATGGCCTATACTTTACAGAACTACCATGGATGCTTAACTCACAAATAAAACAACAAGATTTGCGAGAGCAATACAATACACTATGGTCAGATCAAGCTGATATAAGTCAACGCTTGTTTGCTATGGCCTATGATGCGGTATCAGTGTTACACGATATTAGGCAGTTAAGTGTTATGCCTAGCAGCCAATTTAGTGGCTTGAGTGGCAAATTATCTGTTAACAGTAGTGGGCACATTGAACGCACACTCGACTGGGCACAATATTCAAACCGCCGTATAAAACCTGTGCAGTTAAAAACACAGCGCCCGGTGCCTTTGTTTATGCAAACAGCGAGTGAAATACAAACTATAAATTAAACAAGGGGGCGACATGTCGTGGTTTAAAGAGCTGTGGCAAAATAGTCGTGAAAAAGGTCAGTATTATGAGCTTCAAGCGCAAAAGTATTTAATTACTCAAGGGCTAACGCCTATTGAAAGAAATTATTACTGCCCCTTTGGAGAGCTTGATGTCATTATGAAAGATGGCAACACTCTTGTATTTATTGAAGTTAAATTTCGTAAAAATAATGCTCGTGGAGGCGCTAATTACGCTTTAAGTCCACAAAAGCAAGCTCGGCTGAAACGCAGTATATATCATTATTTAGCGGCTAAAAACTTAACCAATCAAGCGCTAAGAATTGATTATGTAGCCATCACAGGAGACTCATCTCCTAATATTAATTGGCTTAAAAACGTATTTTAGGCGTAAATAACCTGAACTTTAGTTAAAGACTAAGTATAAATTATTGGTATTCCATGCAAGATACAATTAAAGAAATTTTTACAGAAAGCATTCAAGTACAAATAGCCGCCGGCGAAGTTTTACCTAGCGCACTTGAATCAGCCGCATTTACTATTGCGCAAAGTATGATCAACGGAAACAAACTAATTTGTTGTGGTACTGCAAATTGCCATATGCTCGCGCAACATATGGCGGGTGTATTAGTTAATCATTATGAAACTGAACGCCCTTGCCTACCTGCTATTGCTTTATCTCAAGAAAATATAAACTTGGGACAAACAAACCAAAGCGATGACCATGAAACTTTTGCTCGTCAAGTAAGGGCTTTTGCTCAACAAGGTGACTTACTTTTAGTTTTGGCAATTAATGGTAATGAAAAGCATATTATTTCTGCCGTTGAAGCCGCACTAACTAAAGATATGAAGGTCATAGTTATGGTTGGTGATGATGGCGGCGAATTAGTAGGTTTACTTGGTCCTAACGACGTAGAAATTAGAACACCTTCAAAGCGCCCTAGTCGTATTATCGAATCGCATTTAGTTAACTTACATTGTTTAAGCGAACTGGTTGATTTAACGCTTTTCCCTCAGGATGAAAATTATGTTTAAACGCTCTCTTATTGTTTTAGGCACGGTTGTATTATTACAAGGTTGTGCCGCAGCGGTTGTTGCAGGTACGGCAAGTGCAGTAACGGCTGCAAACGATCGTCGTACCATTGGCTCACAAATTGACGATAACAACATTGAAATAAAAGCCAGCATTGCTCTTAGTGAAGTAGAACGTATCGAAAAATTCACCCATATAAACGCTGTAAGCGTTAATGGCATTGTTTTACTTGTTGGTCAGGTTCCAAACCAAGAAATGAAAGACGAAGCTCAGCGAACGATTGAAGACGTTTCGGGTATTCGTAAAATACACAATCAGATTCGTATTGGTTCAAATATTGGTATTACTACACAAACTCACGACTCTTGGCTGACTTCTAAAGTTAAAGGGCAGCTACTTACCGCTAAAGATATCAGCAGTAATAACATTAAAGTGGTTACCGAAAACGCGGAAGTATTTTTAATGGGTCTAGTATCAGAACAAGAATCAAACCAAGCCGTAAATATTGCTCGCAATGTATCTGGCGTAGAACGTGTAATTAAAGTTTTTGAATATATGTAACCTCACCAACTCAGGTGATAATTTATAGTTAAGACGATTAATTTTCTAATTTAATGACTATAAACTTTAATGAGTTATTACAGACATAAAAAAACCGCTAATTAGCGGTTTTTTTTGGCACTTACATATTATTTAATAACACGTAAATGGGAGCCTTTTTTCTTTTCAGGCTTTTCTGGTGGTGTTTCATCAGTAAATTCACTTGATGAATCAACACTTTCAAGCTCTGGAGCAAAGTTGTCTTCGTCCTCTAAAAACTCATCTGCTGTAAAGACTGTACCTTCGCCATTTTCACGCGCGTATATTGCTAGTACTGCACCTAAAGGCACATAAACTTGCATTGGCTGACCACCAAAGCGCGCACTAAAGCTAAGTTGGGTAAGGTCTAACGAAAACTGAGTTACTGCTGAAGGACTTATGTTTAAAACAATTTGTCCATCTTGAACAAATTGCGTTGGCACTTGTACATTCGCAAATCCAGCGTCTACCACTAAATGTGGTGTGCATTCGTTATCCACTATCCAATCAAAGAAAGCTCGTAATAAATAAGGACGATTAGGCGTCATTATAAACGAATCTCACGCTCAGCTTCAGTTAAAGAAGCTTGGAATGACTCACGTTCAAATAAACGGATCATGTATTCTTTAAGCTCTTTAGAACCAGCACCATTAAGCTCAATACCAAATTCTGGTAAACGCCATAGTAATGGAGCTAAGTAACAATCTACTAAGCTAAACTCTTCACTCATAAAGTAAGGTGCTTCGCTAAAGATAGGTGCTACAGCTAGTAAAGCCTCTGTTAACTCTTTACGAGCTTGAGCTGCATCTGATGTGTTATTGATGATTTTTTCAGCAAGGCTGTACCAATCAGTATCAATACGGTGCATCATTAAACGGCTACGACCACGCATTACCGGGTAAACAGGCATTAGTGGAGGATGAGGAAAACGTTCATCAAGGTATTCCATGATGATGTTTGCCTGATATAAACCAAGCTCACGGTCAATCAGTGTTGGCACTGTACCGTAAGGGTTAATTTCGTGAAGTGCTTCTGGCAAGTTATCTTTTTCAGCCAAATGAATATCTACACTTACACCTTTTTCCGCAAGTACAATACGTACTTGGTGGCTATACATACAGTTAGCACCAGAAAAAAGGGTCATTACAGGGCGCTTATTGGCAGCTACGGCCATGCCTATACCTCCATTAAATAACTAAAACAGCAAAAGGGGCTTAAGCCCCTATTGCAAAATTACCTTTAAAAATGTTCAACTTAATGAACATCTCTCCAGTATTCTTTCTTAAGCATAAATGCCAAGATAAACAGGATAATTAAAAACCCTATTACCTTAATACCTAGCGCTTCCGATTCAAGACGTGAAGGTTCACCCACGTATTCAAGGAAGTTCGTTAAATCACGAGCCGCTTGGTCGTATTCATCTACGCTTAATTCACCCGTACCATCTGTTTCAGTAGCAATAACTTTAGTCACAGTGTGACCATGCTCTTCTACATCTTTAGTTATAAGCGTTGGTAAACCTTGTAGCTCTTGAAGAACGTGAGGCATACCTACCGATGGGAAAACAATGTTGTTAACCCCAAACGGGCGAGATTCATCTTTATAAAACGATTTTAAGTACGTGTAAATATAATCTGGTGATTTTACACGAGCAATTAGCGTTAAGTCCGGCGGAGCCGCACCAAACCAGTTTGCTGCATCGTCTTTTTTAATCGCATTTGTAATATGGCTACCTACTTTAGAACCGTCAAAAATCAACTGCTCTAAACCAACTTCTGTTGGGATACCGATATCACGAAAAGTACGTTCATAACGTTGATACTGCATTTGGTGACAACCAAGACAGTAGTTCATGAACAACTTTGCACCGCGTTGTAAAGATGGTTGATCAGTAAGGTCATTATTCGCTTCCATTAAAGGAACCGACGGACCTGCTGCCATAACCATGTTAGGCAACAAGTTTACTGATAAAGCAAATAAACCAATAATAAGCTTTTTCATCATTTCGTTAACCTCTCTGGCAATGGCTTAGTTTTTTCATTCTTACTGTATACAAACAACAGTACGAAGAACATAAAGTAAGTCACAGTACAGATTTGAGAAATAATCGTTTTCAAGTCAGTTTGTGGAGTTGCACCCACCCAACCTAAAAGAACGAAAGTAACTACAAAACCTGCAATGTTCCATTTATGAAAACCACAACGGTAACGAACCGATTTAACTCTACCGCGGTCTACCCAAGGTAATAACGCAAGTACCACAATCGATGCACCCATCGCCGCAACACCGATAAGCTTATCAGGGATTGCACGTAAGATTGCATAGAATGGCGTAAAGTACCAAACTGGGAAAATATGCTCAGGTGTTTTAAGTGGGTTAGCTGCCTCGAAGTTTGGACCTTCTAAAAAGAAGCCATTCATCGCTGGCATAAAGAACACAACCCAACAAAACAAGATTAAGAAGCCAACCACACCCACAATATCTTTAACTGTGTAGTAAGGGTGGAACGGTATCGCATCAACAATATCTTTTTTGTCAGTGTAATACTCATGAAATTTAAATTTAGGCTTATCTTTTTCAGCTACAGAGCCTTTCTTACGCTTAATCTCAATACCTTCAGGATTGTTTGAACCCACTTCGTGTAGAGCAACAATGTGTAAGAAAACTAAGATTACAATAACCAGTGGTAGTGCAATTACATGTAATGCAAAGAAGCGGTTAAGCGTTGCACCAGATATTACATAGTCACCACGGATCCAAAGTGTTAAGTCATCACCAATAACCGGAATAGCACCGAATAATGAAATGATTACCTGCGCACCCCAGAATGACATTTGACCCCATGGTAATAAGTACCCCATGAATGCTTCTGCCATTAATGCTAAGAAGATAAACATACCAAACAACCACAATAACTCACGAGGCTTTTGATAAGAACCGTAGATCATGCCACGGAACATATGCATATATACAACGATGAAAAACGCTGATGCACCTGTTGAGTGCAAGTAACGTAGTAACCAGCCATATGGTACATCACGCATGATGTACTCTACTGAGGCGAATGCGCCCTCAGAAGATGGAACAAAGTTCATCGTCAACCAAATACCAGTTAGTATTTGGTTTACTAGTACTAACATGGCTAATGAGCCAAAAAAGTACCAGAAGTTAAAGTTTTTAGGTGCTGGATACTGTGCAATATGCATGTTCCAAACACGTGTCATTGGGATACGGTCGTCTATCCAACCAATAATCTTACCAAACATTATGCTGCCCCTTTTTCTTCGCCCACTAAAATAGTGGTCTCATCAAGAAAAGTATAAGGTGGTATTTCTAAGTTTAATGGAGCAGGTACCGATTGAAATACACGGCCTGCCATATCAAATTTAGAACCATGACACGGGCAGTAGAAGCCATCATCGGTTCCTTCAACTTTTTCACTAAAATTACCTTGGAAAAAGCCAGGTGAACACCCTAAATGCGTACAAATACCTACAGCCAAAAATATCTCTGGACGTAATGAACGGTAATCATTTGTTGATGATTCTAATTGTTGTGGCTCTTGCGAATGCGGATCACGAAGTTGACCTTCATGTTCTTTCATTTGCTCAAGCATTTTTGGGGTCCGTGATACAACCCATACAGGTTTACCACGCCACTCGACACGTATTAATTGTCCCGGTTCAAGTTTGCTGATATCTACTTCTACAGGCGCACCCGCAGATTTAGCTCGCTCACTTGGATTCCAAGACGCAATAAAAGGAACAGCAGCCCC
>NZ_AUTQ01000011.1 GCF_000498095.1 Pseudoalteromonas sp. TB64 | reverse complement strand
CCACTGGCTGATGTGAGTACGCCTGTCACTGAATGACAAAGGGTTGCTAATATATCGTCTGTGCTGATGACCTTACTTTTGCTCATTTAATCTTCTCTTTTATGCTTATTATTCATAATTCTAGTCAAGCTACTGAATTTATCACTGACTATCCAGTATAAAATGTTAAAATAGCATCATTATTTTTCAAGAGACTGCCTTCGTGACCATAAAAGACAGTATTTATGCCTCTGAGCAACAAGTAAAAGATTTTAGCTTTGATCAAAATGTAGTCGAAGTTTTTCCAGATATGATCCAGCGCTCGGTACCGGGCTACGCAACTATTGTAAGTACAATGGGTAAACTTGCGGGTGAATACGCGCAAAGTAACTCAAATCTTTATGATTTAGGCTGCTCACTGGGCGCAGTAACGCTTAGCATGCGACGAAATATTCGCACCGATAACTGCCATATAATAGCGGTAGATAACTCTCAAGCTATGGTTGAGCGTTGTAAGGTACATTTACAAGGTTTTAAATCAGATGTGCCTGTTACTGTTACTTTGGGCGATATTAACGAGCTTGAGATTCAAAACGCCTCTGTGGTGGCAATGAACTTCACGCTGCAGTTTATTCCTCATGCTCAGCGCCAAGCCGTACTTGAAAAAATATACGCTAATTTAAAACCAGGTGGTGTATTGCTATTAAGCGAAAAAATTAAAGCCGAAAACGAGCAATGCGACTATTTATTGATTGATTTGCACCACGACTTTAAACGACACAATGGTTACTCTGAGCTTGAAATAAGCCAAAAGCGTACCGCCATCGAAAACGTTATGCGCCCAGATACACTAAGCGCTCACTTTACTCGCTTACAAGATATTGGTTTTAGCCAAACTCAAGTGTGGTATCAATGTTTTAATTTTTGCTCAATGGTAGCAATTAAATAAAGAGAGTCATCCATGTCTCAATGGTTTAACCAATTTTACGCATCTATCGCACAAAGCCCACTTAGTCACTGGCTGGAAACCCTTCCGGCACAATTAAAACATTGGCAG
>NZ_AUTQ01000010.1 GCF_000498095.1 Pseudoalteromonas sp. TB64 | reverse complement strand
AGCGCAAGCTGACACTCTACTAGGTTTATACGTAGGTGTTGATGGGTGGAAGTCAGATAACGACGGTCAATTTTCTTACAAAGATAAAGCATCACAAGATTTTGATTTTGAAGATGAGACTTTTGTAAGTTATTACGCTGCGCTTGAGCACCCAGTGCCTCTAGTACCAAACATTAAGTTAAAGTATACAGAGCTTGAGTTAAATGGTTCTGCGCAGCTTACAGATACATTTAGCTTTAACGGTTCTGATTATGTTGTAGGTACAACGGTTGATACTATTACTGATTTAACTCACATTGATTACATTCTTTATTATGAAATTTTTGATAACGATTTAGTTTCTATTGATTTAGGTTTAAATGCTAAACAGTTTGATGGCGATATAGTTGTAAACGGTACTACTCAAGATGGTGGCACTAACTTTACCGAAACAAAAAACTTCTCTGGTTTTGTTCCATTAGCTTATGGTCGTGCTGAAGCAGGCTTACCATTTACTGGCTTGAGTGTGTTTTTTGAAGGTAGCTTTTTGGCAATCGACGATAGCAAAGTACAAGATTACCAAGTAGGTGTTGCTTGGGAATTAATTGACAACCTAGCTGTTGATGTTGCTGTTAAAGCAGGTTACCGTTCAATGGTATTAGAGCTTGATGATGTAGATGATGTTACAACTGATATTGATGCATCTGGTCCGTTTGTGGGTCTTCAGGTTCATTTTTAATTAGCTATCTCTGTCTAATTAAATAAAGTGTGGCGTGTTATTTTATAGCATGCCACATTAAATCAAACTCCACCTCTAGCGCACTATTTATTAGCTGCTTATACACTTTATTTACGGGGAATTTTATAAGTTTAGATAGCTCATCACCTGTTTGGGTAAACTTATAATAACTCAGTACTAAGTCGTTACTTTTTGCTTTTAACGTTACTTTTTGAGATAAAAATGAGAGCGTGAGTTCTTGTCCCACTTTTAAAACTGCTGATTCTATTTCTTTTCTGTACAGTAAATTAAGATCCATGAGCGTTAAAATATCTGGAAAGCTAATGCCTGTCTTTCCTAAGTTTAAAGATACTTTATTGCCTTTACGTAGCAAATCAAATAAGGATGGTTTTTTATAAAAGCCAAGTAAAATAAAGTGGCTATCATCTTTTTCATTGTAACCAGAAAGCGATACACACTTTTGTAGAGAATCAGCTTCGCGCTGGGTCATATGCTTTAGGGTTTGTAAGCTTTTAATTGAAAAAGTACCCGGATTTAGTGTCTCTCCCGTTAAAATTTTTGCCCATAGAGTTTGCATCGATTCATTTGAAGTGTCTTCACATAGAGCAATGAAATGCTCTACCCAGTCAGCATCTGGTCGTTTACTACTGGTTACATCGGGGCAAAAGCTCATTGCCATAGCTAAAATTGTTTCTATATTTTGCTGTTGTTTAATGAGTAGTAGATTTTGCCTTTTTTGAGCGCGAGCTAAAATAGAGTTATCACTATTGATATGATAAAGCGGTTTTATTTTTCCTTGCGGATCATAACCTTGCTCATTAACAGGAAGTACTCCATTGCTTCCAACCTTTGTTATTGAATAGCCAAGTAGCGACTCTATTGTATTTGCAAGATTAATTCGGGCTTGTGCTGTTTTGACTGTCATGACTTTCCATTATGCTTTGCATATCACTTAATTGAGCAACCGTTTTTAAGTTATTTAACCCAAGTGCTACAGTGTTACCCAACACGTACTCACTAAGTATAGCCATATAGCCTGAAATAAGTATTGTATTGGCTTGCCCTTCAATATGGCATATGACTGTTACAGATTGGTTTTCTTCAATAAATGCGAGAGTACCTTGCACTATGTTTTCATCATCCAGTAGCATATTAAAGCTCATTTTATTTTGGCTTATAGAGGTAATAGTCATTTCGCCATAACCCCATTTACTTACCCATGATTGATGAGCACCTACACCTAAACTTGGCTCATTTACCGTAAATTTAATTGATGGATCGACCTGCTGCCAAGGTGACCATTTATGCCATTGATTAAAGTCGGTTACTAATGATTTGATTGTGCGAGTGTTGGCGTTTATCTCAATTTTTTTATCAACACTATAATTTTGAGGAAGCGTTAGCCCAATCACTACGGCTACGAGTAATAAAAGAAAAAGGGATTGTAAGAATAATTTTAACAGTTTAATAAGCACGCCTTAACTAGTATTTAGCTTGAAATATAAAACTTTTTATTAATCGACTATAGTACGATTTAGGCTATAAACCAAAACTATATTTTATTGACCATATAATAAAATCGTTATAAATATGAGTTGTATTTTATTGTAATACGCAAAAGAATCAAAATGAGAGCAGCGCTTTTAATTTTATTTTTTAAACAAAACTATGTTGTAACTCGTTATTAAAATATATAAAAGTACCTAACAATGAATTGCTCTAGTTCATAATCAGGTTTCAAAAAAGATTACTTAATATAAAGAATTATTTAGAAGTAAAGGTCCTATGCGCTGTAAAAGCGTTGTATATATAAACAATTTAGTAGGGTATAATTCGCGCCCTTTGTTATTCCACGGTCAAATTTATGAGCACACTCAAAGCTAAGCGCGCCTTATTCTCTTACCCAAAATACTGGGCTGAGTGTTACGGCACAGCACCATTTTTACCTACTACACGAAAAGAAATGGATGCACTTGGCTGGGACAGCTGCGACATAATAATAATTAGTGGTGATGCTTACGTCGATCATCCTAGTTTTGGTATGGCGGTAATTGGTCGAGTACTTGAAGAGCAAGGCTTTAGAGTGGGCATTATTGCCCAACCAGAATGGGACTCTAAAGATGCATTTATGGAGCTGGGCAGACCTAATTTATTTTTTGGTGTAACTGCCGGCAACATGGATTCGATGATTAACCGTTATACAGCTGAAAAACGTATGCGCCATGATGATGCATATACGCCAGATAACGTAGGTGGTAAACGTCCAGATCGCGCCGTAATGATTTATTCTCAAAAATGCCGTGAAGCATACAAAGGAATACCAATAGTTATTGGTGGTATTGAAGCGAGTCTTCGTCGTATTGCTCATTACGACTATTGGCAAGAAAAAGTACGCCGTAGTATTTTGTTTGATGCAAAAGCTGATATTTTAATTTACGGTAACGCAGAGCGTCCGTTAGTTGAAGTTGCACACCGTATCGCTGCAGGCGAAACAATGGATACTATTCAAGATATTCGCGGCACGGCTGTTATTAGAAAAGAACCTTTACCAGGTTGGCGTGGTAGTGACTCTACCGCTATAGATAAAATTGGTAAAATTGACCCTATTCCAAATCCATACGGCGCTGATGATGTTGGCTGTAGTAAATCTGAATTTAAACAAGCCGGTATAGATTTAAAGGCAGAAGCTGCAAAACCAATTATGGTTCAACCTGCGCGACCTAAACCATGGGAAAAAACTTACGTTAAGTTACCTGCTTATGAGCAAGTAAGTGTTAACAAACCTTTATATGCCCATGCTTCGCGTATTTTACATCAAGAAACAAACCCTGGTTGTGCAAGAGCGCTGTTTCAACGACATGGCGAACGCTCTATTTGGGTTAACCCGCCAGCATATCCATTAGAAACACATGAAATGGATGCTGTATTTGGTTTGCCGTATCAGCGTATTCCTCACCCAAGTTATGGCGATGCTAAAATACCAGCTTATGACATGATAAAAACGTCTGTAAATATTATGCGTGGCTGTTTTGGTGGTTGCTCATTTTGCTCAATTACGGAGCATGAAGGGCGTATTATTCAAAGTCGTTCGCAAGAATCTATCATTGAAGAAATTGAACAGATTAGAGATAAAGTACCAGGCTTTACTGGTGTTATTTCTGATTTAGGTGGTCCAACGGCAAATATGTATAAACTGCGTTGTACTAGCAAAAAAGCAGAAAGTACCTGTAGACGTTTATCATGTGTGTATCCTGAAATTTGTAAGCACATGGATACAGATCATACGCCAACAATAGACTTATACAAAAAAGCACGTGAAGTTAAGGGTATCAAAAAGGTATTGATTGCTTCTGGTGTACGTTACGACTTAGCTGTACGCGACCCGCGTTACGTTAAAGAGTTAGTAACGCATCACGTAGGCGGCTACTTAAAAATAGCACCAGAGCATACCGAAGATGGTCCATTATCAAAAATGATGAAACCAGGCATGGGGGCGTACGATCAATTTAAAGAATTATTTGATAAGTACTCTAAAGAAGCAGGTAAAAAGCAGTATTTAATTCCTTACTTTATTTCTGCTCATCCAGGCACAAAAGATGAAGACATGGTAAACATGGCTTTATGGCTTAAATCGAATGACTTTAAGCTGGATCAGGTGCAAAACTTTTACCCATCACCAATGGCTAATGCGACGACTATTTACCACACAGAGATGAACTCTTTACGTAATATAAAAAATAATACAGAAGTTGTTCCAGTACCTAAAGGTGCACGCCAGCGTAGATTGCATAAAGCAATTTTACGTTACCATGATGCAGCAGGTTGGCCGATGATACGTGAAGCACTGCGTAAAATGGGTAAAGCTAATTTAATTGGTAAAGGACCTAACTGTTTAGTGCCTGAAGAAGGGCGAGATGAGAAATCAGGTAAAGGTGATAGTAAAGGCGGACGTCCTGCATTAACGCGACATACTGGTTTTAGCCAATTTAAAAAGGCAAACACTAAACCAAAAGTAGGCGGTAATCGTCAAAGTACACGTTAGTGATTAAATCTACTAATTAAATTAGTAGATTAGTTTTAACTGCGTTACTGTTTTTTAAGCTCGCATAATACGTAAATTAAGTGAAACTTGCTCTTTATTGGCTATATCATTTTAGGTGATAAAGAGTGGGTTTTTAGAAGCTCCCTCTAGTGTATATATTTTCTGTTAGTTCTTTTCTTAAAATGTGGATGATAACCACAAACGTAACTTAAGTGACCATAGCGGCTGAATGCCTGTTAGCCCTTGTGTCATTTTATTATCTTTTAAGATGATATAGGATGGCGTTACTTGCCCTTGCCAATCGGCAAATATCTCACCGTGTTGATCGTTGACAGTATTAAAGTTGTAACCGTTTTCATTTAAATAGTTATGTAGTTCTTGGTCAGAACCTGACTTTATAGCGATAGTAACCACAGGGTAGTTATTCTCGTTTGCGAGTTCGTTTATGGCAGGGGAGGTAACACTACAAATAGGGCACCAAGTTCCCCAAAAATACACAAGCGTTGGTTTGTCTTGGCTCATTGCTGCTAGATCAATGTTGTGCCCTTTATAATCTATTAATTGTAATTGAGGATTTGCTGGCATAACAGGTTGTCGCCACCAATTTACAGCGTTATAAATTACGAAAAATATGAAGCCATATATCAACACACTCTTTAATATTGATAGGCCTTTTTGTTTTGGCGTTTTTTTAGGTGTGTCTTTTTTATTTTTGGTATTAGTTGTCATAATGGCTGCTTTTTCTCTAAATACGTTAACTTAAAAAATTTACATTTTAAACTTATATCAGCAACCATGTTGCGGTGCCTAAAAAGGCGAATATACCCACAATATCTGTGATTGTAGTTAAAACTACACTACCTGCAAGAGCTGGATCTATATTCATCTTTTTAAGAATAATAGGAATACTCGCACCAGCAACGCCGGCCACAACCAGATTCATAAACATAGCAAAGGCAAGTACGCCACCAAGCATAAAGTCCCATTGCCATAGCGCGATAACACCTGCAATTAACAACGACCACAAAACACCGTTTAACGCGCCAATGGCAAGTTCTTTCATCATTAAAAAGCGTTGGTTAGTTTGGTTGATATGACCTACTGCTATACCACGTATAACTAAAGTGAGTGATTGACTGCCAGCAACACCGCCCATTGAAGGAACAATACCGTTAAGTACGGCTAAAATAGGTAAAACATCTAAAGTACCTTCAAAAAAGCTAGCTACAAAAGCAGCAGCAAGGGCTGTTAACAAGTTAACACCTAACCAGACTGAGCGTTTTTTCGAGCTTTTTAAAACGGGAGCAAAGGTGTCTTCTTCATCATCAAGACCGGCTAAACTAAGTAAGCTATGCTCTGCATCTTCTCGTATTACGTCAACAATATCATCGATTGTTACCCGACCAAGTAGCTGATCGTTATCATCTACAACAGGGGCTGATATCCAGTTATGACGTTCAAATAATTGCGCAACCTCACTTTCATCCATAGAAATTGGAATAGATTCGCAATCTTCATCCATTAAATCGAGGACAATTTTTTCAGGTGGATTAGTCAGTAATGTGCTTAATGACAAAGCGCCTATGAAGCAGTTATGTTTATCTACTACATATAAGTCATCGGTACCTTCAGGTAGCTCACCACGCAGCCTAATATAGCGCAAAACAACATCAAGAGTTACGTCAGGGCGAATGGTTACCGTATCGGTATTCATTAACGCACCAGCAGAGCGCTCTTGATAAGAAAGAGCTTGCGTGGCACGTTCACGGTCTTGAATATCCATAGCGCTAACAACGTCTTTGTAGACGGTATCTGGCAGGCTACGTAATACTTCTCCTAGGTCATCGTGCCCCATATCTTCAGTGGCTGCAGCAATGTGCTTAGGTTCCATTTGAGCAATAATGCCCAAACGTACATCTTCAGAAAGCTCTTCAAGTACATCGCCCTGTACATCGGGGTCAACCAATTGCCAAAGCAGCCGGCGGATTTTATGCGGCGACGACTCTAATAATAATGCAGTATCACAAGGAGCGGTTTTAGCTAACATGCGCCTAACTTGAACAAATTGACCACTGTTAAGCGACTTGGTCACTTGTTTTAATTGTTGTAGTGGGTAGTCTTGTTCAAAAGCTTCGGGCATTGGCGTCCTTAATTAATTTTAATATTACTTTGGTAGGGGAGGTTACTAACTTTTTGGTTTATCTAATTTTTGATTCTTTATTGCTGACTATTCTTGTTCGTTAAATCGTTGCGCTATTAACTGACCAACAGCGTGCAAAGCTTGCTCTGCATCGGGTCCTTCACATACCACTTTAACTTCTTTTCCTTGGCTACTCTCTAGCAGCATTAAGCCTAAAACACTATCACCGGCAGCTTCTTTGCCATCTTGAAATATAGTAATTGAAGCGTCGAATTGTACGGCTAATTGTGCAAGCACCGTTGCAGCTCTAGCGTGTAAGCCTAATTTGTTTTTTATTAAAAACGTGTCTTCTAAACGCATAAGTTACTCTACCTAAGCTGAACAGGTGATTATTTAAATTATTTATTTTCTTGTTCACGATGACGAATTTTTACATTTGGGTGAGTCATCGAAAAGCTTTCACCAATCGTTTGTGCTAAATACACTGAACGATGCTGTCCACCGGTACAACCAATAGCAATGGTTAAGTAGCTACGATTATTTCGTTCTAAATGAGGTAACCACGTTTGCACAAAGGTTTGAATTTGCCATGTAAACTTTTGCACAATACTATGGTTAGCTAAGTAGTCTTTAACGGGCTGATCTAATCCTGTTAAAGGTTTTAATTCGGGCTCCCAATGTGGGTTTGGTAAAAAACGTGCATCAAAAACATAATCTGCTTCTTTAGGTATTCCGTATTTAAAGCCAAATGATTCAAAAGTAACAATAAGCTGTTTGTCTTTTTTACCAAGTATTTTTTCTCTGATAGATTCAGCGAGTTGGTGAACACTTAACTCGCTGGTATCAATCATAAAATCAGCTCTGGTTGTTAGCACATCAAGTAATTCTTTTTCTTTTTTTATAGCTAAATCAAGTGGCAATGAGTCGACAGAAAGAGGGTGTAGTCGTCGCGTTTCAGAAAAACGTTTTATTAATACTTGATCTTCGCTGTCTAAATAAAACAGTGTTGGTTTAGCAAAACCAGGTAAATACTCAAAAATATCATTGAACTGTTCTTGCTCTTTTGGCAAGTTTCGAACATCAATACTCACTGCTATTTTGTCGTAGTTGTCAGAGACACTTCGCACTAAAGAAGGCAGCAGGTTTAGTGGAATATTATCTACGCAATAATAACCTAAGTCTTCAACTACGCGTAAAGCTACCGATTTTCCAGAACCTGATCGGCCACTTATGATAATTAATTCCATTTAACACCTTTTTTATTAATTATGATTGATCAACAATAACTTGGTATAGCTCTGTATCTGATTTTGCACAGCGTAACTGCTTACAAAATTCTTTGTCGTTTAGTTTATCAGCAATGGTTGCTAGAGTCTTTAAGTGCTGTTGGTTATCACCATCTGGTACGATGAGTGCAACAAAGATATCTACAGGGCGGTTATCTATCGCATCAAAGTTGATAGGTGTTTCGCTAACAAGTACTAAAGCTAAAGGTTCTTCTGCGCCACTCATTCGTCCGTGAGGGATTGCAATACCTTTACCAATGCCTGTACTACCTAGTTTTTCTCTGCTTAGTAAAGCACTAAGAATATCTTGTTGAGATAAGTAAGGAAGCTTGTTGTGAGCAAGTTCGCTAATAAACTCTAAAATTCTTTTTTTACTATTAAAAAGGACCGCAGCTTTGCTGCAGTCCTGACATATAAGTGAACTTAATTTCATAATATTAGTGTCGAGCAAGCTTCTCTTTGTGTTTGATAACTTGTCGATCGAGCTTGTCAATCAACGAGTCAATGGCGGCATACATATCTTGATGTTCAGTAGAGGCAAATAATTCTGCACCACTGACATGAATTGTTGCTTCTGCTTTTTGGTTTAATTTTTCTACATCGAGAATGACATGAACATTATTAATATGATCAGAGTGTCTTTCTAGCTTCGCAAATTTAGTGTTTACATAGTCTTTTAGTGAATCGGTTACTTCTACGTGACGACCAGTTAAGTTTAGTTGCATAAGCGTTACCCTCTTTGTTTTTGCGTCTTAAATCAGACTTTTTCGCTGATTTGACGGTGGAATAGCCAGCGATTCGCGGTACTTTGCGATCGTGCGTCTAGCTACTTTAATTCCTTGCTCAGCCAATATATCCGCTATCTTGCTATCACTCAATGGTTTTGCTGAGTTTTCTGCTGCGATTAATTTTCTAATCAGAGCGCGTATTGCCGTAGATGAGCATTCGCCACCATTTTCGGTGCTTACATGGCTTGAGAAAAAGTATTTTAACTCAAAGATTCCACGTGGCGTGTGCATATACTTTTGGGTTGTTACGCGAGAAATAGTCGACTCGTGCATTTCTACCATTTCAGCAACATCATTTAAAACCATTGGTTTCATGGCTTCTGGACCGTGTTCAAAAAAGCCTTGTTGTTGCTTAACAATACAATTTGTTACTTTTAACAATGTGTCGTTTCTGCTTTCTAGGCTTTTAATAAACCATTTTGCTTCTTGTAAGTGTGAGCGAATAAATTGGCTATCACCACTCGATTTAACGGTACGAGACATTGCAGCATATTGGCTGTTTACTCTTATTTTAGGCATGCTATCTGGGTTTAATTCTACAACCCAGCGGCCTTTAATTTTTTTAACCGACACATCAGGAATAACATACTCAGACTCTTCTCTAACAATCGTATCAGCGGGTTTAGGGCTGAGAGTATGAATTAGTGTCATTACTTCTTTAAGCTCTTCTTCTTTGAGCTTAGTTTTTTTCATTAATGTACGATAGTCACGAGCAGCTAATAAATCAATATGCTCGGTTAAGATCATTTTTGTTTCATTAATGTAAGGTGTTTCTTTATCAAACTGGTTAAGCTGAATACACAAACATTCTTGTAAACTACGTGCAGCAATACCGACCGGATCAAACAGTTGGATACGCTTTAAAACGGCTTCAATTTCGTCAAGTTCGACTTCGTTATCATCTTCGTTTTCTTGATTGAAGCTCTCTAAAATTTCTTCACAGCTAAGTGTTAAAATACCAGAATCATCTACGGCTTCAACAATAGCGATTGCAATAGCTTCATCAGTAGGGCTAAAAGGCGTTAATTGTAACTGCCACATTAGGTACTCATGAAGTGTTTCGGTTGAAGCACCTTGGTATATTGACTCGTCCTCAGGCATTGGTCCTGATGACGATGCAGGCGCCGCACTCATGTACTCATCCCAGCTAACATCCATAGCCATCTCGTCACTTACTGTATCTTTAGCGAGTGCTTCACCACTATCTTGTTCGTATTCGCTAGGAGCATCATCTGCAGATGCGCTAACAGTAACGTCATCGTTATCAGCTTTTTGCTCATTTTTGCCAGCAGAATCTTCTGCATAGTCGTTTTCTTCAACTTCTAGCAGCGGGTTGCTATCAAGAGCTTCTTGTATTTCTTGCTGGAGATCCAATGTACTGAGTTGCAACAAACGAATTGCTTGTTGCAGCTGTGGTGTCATTGTAAGTTGCTGGCCCATGCGCAGCTGTAATGATTGCCTCATTTATCTCTAACAATCCTTTTATGTTGTTATAATTAATACTAGCAGATGCTCAAAGACATGGCGTAAATGTTACAGCCTAAATTGCTCGCCTAAGTAAACATCGCGTACTGTTTTATCGTTTAATACGTGTTCAGGAGTGCCAGATGCAATTAGCTCCCCATGAGAAACAATGTAGGCTTTTTCACAAACATCAAGGGTTTCTCTTACGTTATGATCGGTAATTAATACACCAATCCCACGGTTTTTAAGATGTTCTATTATTTTCTTAATATCTAATACTGAAATTGGGTCTACACCAGCAAAAGGTTCATCTAGCAATATAAACTTAGGATCGGCGGCAAGTGCACGTGCTATTTCTACACGACGACGTTCACCACCGGATAAAGCCATACCCTGGCTATCACGAATATGCTGAATGCTAAATTCATCCAATAGATTATTTAATGTGTCTTCTCGGGCTTGTTTATTTAGCGATTTACGCGTTTCTAAAATAGCCATTAAATTTTGGTAAACAGTCAGTTTTCTAAATATTGACGATTCTTGTGGTAAATAGCCTATCCCTAATCTAGCACGACTATGCATAGGTAAAAGAGTAATATCGTTATCATCGATGGATATTTTACCTTTGTCGCTAGGTACAAGTCCTACAATCATATAAAACGTTGTAGTTTTACCTGCACCATTAGGTCCAAGTAAACCAACAATACTGCCAGCCTTAACCTCAAGACCTACATTTTTAACAACTTCACGACCTTTATAGCTTTTTGCTAACAGCTCTGCTTTTAATGTGCTCATGGTTGACCTTTATCGCTTTTTTTACTTTTTGTAGCTTCAATAGGCACTAAAATAGTATGAACGCGATCGGTAGAGTTTTCGTCTTTTTCAGCACTAATAAGTTGTTGCTGCATATCGTAAGTAATGCTTTTTGCGTTAATTTTTTGTCCAGCTTGCGATACTTGTGCATCGCCAACAAGTGTTAAAAAACGCTTAGCTACATCGTAACGAACTTCGTTCGCACTTGCGCTCATTATTGTGCCGTCATCTTGCTTTTCTTCAAAGTACGCAGGGCTGCCAGTGGCAATTAATAACTGTTTATTGTCACCTAATTCGTCACGCTTATGCACTTCGAGGCGGTCAGCCGTAATGCGACGGTTACCATGAATAATTTCAACATTTTTTTCAAAAATACCTACATTAGCTTTTAGTTGGCCTTCTTGTTTGTCGGCACTAATTGATATTTGATTAGCGGCAGGTTGTGTACTTTGTTCTGCTGCATTACTATTAAAGGCTAGTATAAGTGTAGGAATAATAAGTGATTTTAATATTTTATTGGTCATAGTATATGGTTCGCGTATGGTTAATGAGTTTTATCACTTCAGTTTTTAAATCGGCTTCAAGGCCTTTACCGGTGATTTTTAAGTTAGGTCCAGTCACAATGACAGGCTGTTCGGAGCGCATTGTCAGTTGCTTTATATCTACTTGAATATTATCGGCATTGATCTTATCAATCATTGCGTTGTCAGTTAGATTTTTAGCGACTACGTTGCCCTCTAAAATTAACTGTTTACCTTCATACAACGTTGCTTCATCCGCATTGATGCGCCATGTTTGCTTTTCGTTATATAAAGTGAAAATAGGTTTTTCAAAAAAGGTAAAGCCTAATTGTTGATACAGCTCCATTTTTGCAGCAGTTACTTTATGGCTAATTTTACCATTCTCATCATACGCCGTTTGCTTTAATTCTATGGCGATATAATCAGGTTTAGCTACAACTTCTTGCTCTACCTGCGCTGCAATATTTGTTTGTGTAAAATAAGGGTACCAAAGCCAAACCATACAGCTGATGAATAAAACGCTTAGTATTATGCGCGCTGCATTCATGAACTTGTACCTTGAGTAGTTAATGGCTTATCGTTTTCAAGCATTAGTAAATCGGTTAGTTCTCTTACAGCACCAAAACCGCCTGGCATTTGTGTAGTGTAGTGCGATAAACGCTTAATTAGTGGATGCGCATCGTTAACAGCTACTGCAAAACCGACTAATTCCATTACTGGCATATCAGGACCGTCGTCACCTATATAGGCAATTTGTTCATCGCTTAAGTTGAGCTTATTTTTTAGCTCTTGGTAGGCAATAAGTTTGTTTTCTTGACCTTGATAAATATGTTGAACGGTTAGGCTGCTCATACGTTGTTGCACTATATGCGAATGACGCCCTGTAATAACAGCAACTTCAAACCCGCTATTAATAAGTGCTTTTATACCAAACCCATCTTTTGTATTAAACGCTTTTAGCTCTTCGCCTTGGTTTCCAAGGTAAATACGCCCATCAGAAAATACACCATCAATATCGCATATAAGCAGTTTTACTTTTTTAGCGCGCGCTTTTGCGTCATCGCTCAGCGGTTGATAGAGTTCTTCAAATTGCATTTATAATACTCCTGCTTTTAATAAATCTTGCATATTAAGTGCGCCAATAGGCTGGTTTAACTCATTTACAACGATTAAACCATTAATGCGTTTGTGTTCCATTATATTAAGCGCTTCGGCTGCAAGCATACTTTGAGTTGCCGTAGTGCATGATTTGGTCATTACAACATCTATAGGTGTTGAATGGATATCTATGCGTTGCTCTAAAATACGACGTAGGTCGCCATCAGTAAATAATCCAGCCAATTGCTGGTTTTCGTCAACAATAGTCGTCATGCCTAAGCCTTTTGCAGACATTTCAATAAGTGCATCTTTTACAGTTTGTGAAATACTAATAATAGGCGTGTTTGTACCGCTGTGCATAACATCTTTTAAAGTAAGCAATAAACGTTTGCCTAAACTTCCACCAGGGTGAGAAAGAGCAAAATCATCGGCAGTAAACCCACGAGCTTCTAAAAGCGCGACAGCCATAGCATCTCCCATGGCGAGTGTTGCCGTTGTACTTGCTGTTGGCGCTAACCCTAAAGGGCAAGCTTCTTTTTCTACTTTAATGCATACATGTACGTTAGCAAGTATTGCCATTGTAGATTCTGTATTACCCGACATGGCTATTATTTTTGCACCAAGGCGTTTTAAAACCGGAATAATATTTAATACTTCGCTGGTCTCTCCTGAGTTGGAGATAAGTATTACTACGTCACTTGAAGTGATCATACCTAAATCGCCGTGACTTGCTTCACCTGGATGTACAAAAAAAGCAGGGCTACCTGTGCTAGCAAGAGTTGCTGCTATTTTAGTGCCTATATGACCAGACTTCCCCATGCCGATAACTATAATACGTCCTTTGCAATCAAACATTAACTGGCATGCTTGATTGAAGTTTTCATCTACATATTGAGTAATATCACTAAGTGCTTGACGTTCTATATCAAGAACGCGCAGACCTTGTTTTATAAAATTCAGTTTTGTCATGATTTACCCTACTTGACTAAAAATGTACCCTTGGTAGCTCAAAAATGCGACTAGCAATAAACCACCTTCTACTCTATTGATACGTTGAGAACCTCTAAAGTTCAATGACATAACAATAAGGGCGATGGTTGCGCCAATCATGATGAGTATATCGCGACTAGCTACCGATGGGTCGATCATTGATGGATTAATAATACCAGCAAGCGGTAACACGGCTAAAATATTAAAAATGTTTGAACCAATAATGTTACCTAAGGCTAAATCATCTTCATTTTTAAGCACACCAGCAATTGAAGCTGCAAGCTCTGGTAGGCTAGTGCCAATAGCAATAATAGTTAAACCGATAACCAAGTCACTCAGACCAAAATATTTTGCAATATCGACTGCTGAGCCGATTAAAAAATATGAGCTTACCGGTAATAAAACTATACCTATCACTAACCAAAATAGCGCTTTTTTAGTGGATACGTTATTAGGAACATCGTCACAAGCTTCTACTACCAACGGATCATTTTTATTTTTCGAACGTAATGATACGATAATCAATCCGCTAATAAACACCACAAAGCCAATTAGAAGTGCGATACCTTCAGTTAATGAAAAGTAGTTATCTGAAAAGATATACCAAGTAACAAACGATATTATTAGCACAAGCGGTATTTCGCGTTTCAATGTACTTGATGAAACATTGAGAGGGCGAAATAAGGCTGTAACACCCAATACAAGTAAAATGTTTGTTATGTTTGAGCCAATAACATTGCCTACCGCTGTGTCTGTTTTGTTAGCTAATGCTGCAGAAACCGAAACCATCATTTCTGGAGCAGAAGAGCCCATAGCAACAACAGTTAAACCTATAATTAAGGTAGAAACGCCAACGTTTTTTGCAAGCGCCGCAGCGCCATAAACAAACCTGTCTGCACTCCAAACTAAAGCTATAAAACCAAGAATTAAAATAACAAACGAGGTAACCATTGCGTTAAGCCAGTTATTCAAAATATATATTGTGCGAATAGTAACAAAAGCCAACATGAAAGTATAAATAAAAGAGTAAGGTCTACTTGTTGTGTAGCACTTGTTTTATAAATGTTTTAGGCGCTTTTATTCAAAGCTTAAGCCGGGGTTAAGCCGTTTTAAGCGAGCCTTACGATCCATTTCGCAGGTGTATTACAAAATCTTACGAATTGTTTTTTCCATCTTGGGTGAAAAAGCCTTAAAATAGGAGAACTAGTGAACATTTTTATGGAGAGCGACTTGTCGCAATCAATAGTAGAAGTAAAGGATGTTAGCTTTTCGAGGGGCAATCGAAGCATATATAAAAATATGAGCTTTAGCGTTCCTAAAGGTAAAATCACTGCGATTATGGGACCAAGTGGCATTGGTAAAACAACTATGCTGCGTTTAATTGGTGGTCAGCTTAAACCTGACTCAGGTGATATTTTATTTGAAGGCGGCAGCATTCCAAAAATGACGCGCAAAGAATTATACGAAGCGCGAACTAAAATGAGCATGCTATTTCAAAGTGGTGCGTTATTCACTGATATGTCGGTATTCGATAATATTGCTTTTCCTATAAGGGAGCACACTAAACTGAGTGAAGATTTAATTCGGTTAGTGGTATTAATGAAATTACAGGCTGTTGGATTACGTGGTGCTAAAGATTTAATGCCTTCAGAACTTTCAGGTGGTATGGCAAGACGTGCTGCACTTGCACGTGCGATTGCATTAGATCCAGAGTTAATCATGTATGATGAACCATTTGCAGGACAAGATCCTATTTCGATGGGTGTATTGGTTAAGCTAATTAAGTCGCTTAACGAGGTATTAGGTTTGTCGTCTTTAATTGTAACGCACGATGTGACAGAGGTAATGAGTATTGCCGATCACGTTATTATTATTGCCGATCAGGGCGTAATTGGTTGCGGTACTCCAGATGAAATGCGAAATCATGAATCTCCTTTAGTTCAACAGTTTTTAAAAGGCTTGTCGGATGGCCCAGTACCATTTCATTTTCCGGCTCAAGCTTATGCAGATGAACTGCTTGGAGAAAAAGCATAATGTTGGATTTATTTCAAAGGCTAGGACATAAAACGCTAGGTCGTTTTGCGGCTCTTGGGCGGTCAGCTTATATGCTATTTAGTGCATTGGCGCATGTTCCTAATTTTAAAAAAGGTTCGCCACTGCTTATTCGTCAACTTTATATGGTGGGTTCGCAATCGTTACTCATTATTATGGTGTCGGGTTTATTTATCGGCATGGTATTAGCGTTACAAGGTTACACCGTATTAGTTGGTTATGGCGCTGAGGACAGTTTAGGGCCGTTAGTTGCACTGAGTTTATTGCGAGAACTGGGTCCGGTTGTTACTGCATTACTTTTTGCTGGGCGTGCAGGTAGTGCACTTACTGCTGAAATAGGTTTAATGAAAGCAACTGAGCAGCTTTCATCACTCGAGATGATGGCAATTGATCCGCTAAAACGTATTATAGCACCACGCTTTTGGGCTGGTTTTATCAGTATGCCATTGCTAGCACTAATATTTTCAGCCGTAGCAATTATAGGCGCTCATTTGGTTGGTGTTGATTGGCTTGGTGTAGATACAGGTAGCTTTTGGTCAATAATGCAATCTCAAGTGTCGTTTCAGCAAGATATATTAAACGGTATTATTAAGAGTTTTTTATTTGCCATTGTCGTGACCTGGATAGCGCTTTATAAGGGCTATGACTGTGTACCGACTTCTGAAGGGATCAGTAAAGCAACCACCGAAACGGTTGTTCATTCGTCATTGGCAGTTTTAGGTTTTGACTTTATTTTGACAGCGGTAATGTTTACCAGCTAATAGGGTATAGATAATGAATTCACGGAAATTAGAAATTTTAGTTGGCTTTTTTGTCGCACTTGGCATTTTAGCTTTTGCAATGTTAGCGCTTAAAGTTGCCAATTCAGGTATTAGTGGTTCTGGTGAAACATACACACTAAATGCAAAGTTTGAAAACATCGGATCATTAAAAGCACGTGCACCAGTAAAAGTAGGTGGTGTAGTTATTGGTCGTGTTGACTCTATTTACGTTCACCCACAAGAGTTTTTACCTGTTGTTAATATGACTATTGATGCACAGTATTTGTGTCGTTTTTCAGATACAAGCTCAATATCTATTTTAACCTCAGGGATTCTAGGTGAGCAATATTTAGGAATACATCCGGTTATTTCTCCAAATTCAGCAGAGCAACGCTGTTTAGGACAAACCGTAACTGAAAATAAACAAGACGAAGCGATTGATGATTTATTTGGTGTAGAGAGTAAAGCACTAGGTGATGGCGATTCAATTACAGATACTAAGTCTGCCATAGTACTTGAAGAATTAATTGGGCAGTTTTTATTCAACCAAGGTAGTGAGTAATTATTATGTTGAAAAAGTTTTTAGCTATTGTAGCACTAGGTACAATGACATTAACGCAAAGCGTTAGTGCCGCAGACGTTAAACTGGTCGATCCGAACAAAATGGTTCGCCAAGTAGCAGACAACACATTTGCGCGTATTAAAAAAGACCAACCATTAATTGTTAAAGATAGTGAGCATCTTCGCGTTATTGTTGAAGAAGAATTAATGCCTTATATCGATTATAAATATGCAGCACTTCGCGTATTAGGTAGCGAAGTATCTAAAGTACGCGCTATTACCGATGATGCTGAAAAAGCAAAAGCAATTAAAGATATTCAACGCTTTATTGTTGTGTTTAGAGAATACTTAGTTGCAACTTATGCTGGTGTATTTACACAGTATACAAATCAAAAAGTTGAATTTGGTGCTGAGCAAGCATTTAAAGGCAAAGATGTCGTTGTTGTTAAGACTAAAATTGTTGAAGATGGTAAGCCTGACATTAAAATCGATTTTAAAGTACGCGAAGACCGTGACGGTGAATGGCGCGCTTACGATATGATTGCTGAAGGTATTAGCTTATTAGATGCAAAACAAAGTGAACTACAAGGTATTTTACGCCAGCAAGGTATCGATAACGTAAGTAACCTTTTAGAGCAAAAGAGTCAGTTACCAGTTCAGTTTAGAGGTAATGGTGCGAATGACTAAACTGGCGATAAGCCATGTTGATGAACAACATTTTCGAGTGAGTGGTGAACTCACTCGAAATTCAATTGGCGATGAACAACTTCTGAACAACAAGTTATTAACTAAGCATAAAATCGTCTATTTTGACCTTAGTGAGGTATCTAGGGTTGACACAGCGGGCTTAGCTTGGTTAATTCACTCTTTTGCAGAATTAAAGCAACAAGGCGTACGCCTCGAGTTGCAAAATCCACCTGAACAATTGCAAAATTTAATGCAGTTGGGTCAAGTTACAACCCTATTTGAGTGAGAGTTATGGAAACTAGCCAAGTCGAAACATTATTACGCGAAGAACTTCAATTAGCTGAAGTACATGTGAAAGCCAATGGTAGCCATTATGAAGTTGTTGCCGTAGGTGAATGCTTTGATGGTTTAAGCCGAGTTAAAAAGCAGCAGCTAGTTTATGGTCCATTAATGAATACAATTTCAGATGGCACAATTCACGCAGTATCAATTCGTGCTTTTACTCCAACAGAGTGGAAACGTGAACAAAAATTTATTTTACCGCAATAAATAGGGCTCCCTAATGGATCAATTTGTAATTCAAGGTGGCACTTCACTTGCTGGTGAAGTTACTATTTCTGGCGCTAAAAATGCTGCACTTCCTATTTTATTTGCTTCTCTACTAGCTGATGGTAAAAGTACATTTTCTAATGTACCGCGTCTTCGCGATATAGTGACCACCGAAGCATTATTAAAGACCCTAGGTGCAGATGTTAATTGGCATGGCGACACGTTAGTAATTGACGGTGCAACGGTCAATAAAACATTAGCGCCATACGACTTAGTTAAGCAAATGCGCGCATCTGTACTTGCCTTAGGTCCTTTGGTTGCGCGTTTTGGCGAAGCCCAAGTGTCGTTACCTGGCGGTTGCGCTATTGGTGCTCGTCCTGTTGATATTCATATTCAGGGCTTAGAGCGCATGGGCGCCCAAATTGACGTCGAAAACGGCTATATTAATGCCAAGGTAAATGGTCGTTTAAAAGGCGCTGAGATCTTTATGGAAATGGTAAGCGTTGGCGCTACCGAAAACCTATTGATGGCAGCAACACTTGCTGATGGTAAAACGGTACTTGATAACGCTGCACGTGAACCAGAAATTATCGATTTAGCCAATTGCTTAATTGCAATGGGCGCTAAAATTACTGGTGCGGGCACTAGTCGTATTGAAGTTGAAGGTGTTGAGCGTTTAGCTGGATGCGAACATAGTATTTTACCTGATCGAATTGAAACCGGTACATTTTTAGTTGCAGCAGCAATGGCTGGCGGTGAGGTACTTTGTAAAAATACCGATTTCCATTCACTAGAGCCCGTAATTGAAAAACTACGTGCAACGAATGCGCATCTTGAAGTACATGAAAACAGTATTTATTTAGATATGCGTGGTCGTGAACTTAAAGCCGTTAATATTAAAACAGCGCCGCATCCTGGTTTCCCTACTGATATGCAAGCTCAGTTTACAGCTTTGAATGTAGTGGCAAATGGCAGTGCAACAATAACAGAAACAATTTTTGAAAATCGTTTTATGCATGTACCAGAGCTGCAACGTATGGGTGCTAATATTCGCTTAGAGGGCAATACAGCAATTTGTGGTGACACAAAAAGCTTAAGTGGCGCTCAGGTAATGGCAACTGATTTACGTGCTTCAGCGAGTTTAATTTTAACTGGCATAGTGGCACAAGGTGAGACAATAGTTGACCGTATTTATCATGTTGATAGAGGTTATCAACGTATTGAAGATAAGCTTAGTGCGCTAGGTGCAAATATTAAACGAAGAAGTAGTTAATAATTTTTTACTTCTAGCTTAGTGTTATGCGCTTTTAGTTAATGGTTATCTTTAGTAAATAAAAAGGCGTAGTGCTGGCACTACGCCTTTTTGCTTTATCTACTAAAAATAAATAGCTGTAAAGTTAATAAAGGTTATTATCTTTAATTTAAAGCTTTGTCTCAAGTTCAGCAACAGTCACCATAATTTTTTCTATTTTCCCATCTCTGTAAAGCTCAAACTCTATTTCTTTACCTGGCTCTGTATTACCTATTTCTTTTAGTACACTTTGTGGATTAGCTACAGAAAGCCCTGCAATTTTAATAACAATATCTTGCTCCTCAATGCCAGCTTGCCATGCCGGACCTAGAGGGTCTAAGTTAGTAATACGCATACCAGAAACCGGTGTAAGGCTATCGTTAACTTCTTTGCCAGTGCTATCAACTGCGGTGCCTTCAAAGCCTAAGTAGCCACGTACAACACGACCATGGCGAATTAATTTACCCATTACTTCTTTTGCTAGAGAGTAGGGAACTGCAAAAAATATTCCCTGAATATTTAAGTTTTCGCGCGTTTTAAATTGCGCTGAGGTAATTCCTACTAAGTCGCCATTAGAATTAACTAATGCACCGCCAGAATTACCAACATTAATAGCTGCGTCCATTTGCAGTAAATTGTTGTAAGGGCTATCAGTAATTTTTTGCTTACCGGTTGCGCTAATAATTCCCTGGGTAATTGTTTGCCCTAAATTAAGTGGATTACCTATTGCAAGTACTACATCACCTACACTAGACGCATAGTCATCATTTATAGGGATTACAGGCAGGTGGTCTGCATTGATTTTAAGTAATGCTAAGTCGGTAATAGTGTCAAAACCAATAAGTTGCACATCAAAAAAACGTCTGCCATCGGTTAAAATAACCATAATCTGATCTGCATTATTAACAACATGGTAATTAGTTAAAATGTAACCGTCTTGCGACATGATTACGCCCGATCCGAGCTCTTGTACGGTGTTTTTTCTTTTATAACGTGGCTCTTTAGAAATACTCTCCGAGAAAATAGTAACCACAGAAGGAGCTGCACGTTTAACGGCATCCGAAAAACTTAAATGACTAGCGCTCATAGCACTTGGTAAAGGAACGTTAGGAAGTAAGGCCGCTCGCATATTAGGGCTGAAAAAAACCACTAAAAAAGCAATACTGAGCCCTGCAAATAAAGGGGGGAGAACAAATTTTATTAGTTTCAGCACGAGTTTCTTATTATTTAAGTGAGCAATCTCTTTATGATGACATAAAAAAAATAACAGCGGCAAGTGCCACTGTTATTTTTATTACATTAATCGTGTTATTTATTATTGAATTAAAATAAATATAGACTCACGACCACGTTTAACACCAAGTACGATATTACCTTTTGTACTATCGATGATTTTATTCATATCACGAATCGTTTCAACTCGTTGACGATTCACTTGCATTATTATGTCGCCTTCTTCAAGACCAACACGTGCAGAAGGAGAGCGAGGGTCTACTGATGTAACCTCTATTCCTTTATTACTATTTTTTTGCACGTTTTCAAGTTCGGCACCTTGGAATGCAGGGTGTAGTTCTTCGCCTGTAGCTGTCACACCAGATGCACCATCAAGTGTTACTTTTACTGTTTTAATTTTGCCGTCGCGGTAAATACCGAGTTTTATTTCACGACCTTCACCTAGCGTAGCAATTTTACTGCGCAGCTCATGGAAACCACTAATATCACGACCGTTAATACTAACAATAACGTCACCAGCTTCAATACCTGCTTTACTTGCCGCTGTATCGTCCATTACTTGCATAACGTAAGCGCCTTGCTTTACATCAAGTTGCTGTGCTTTGGCGAGTCCTGCATCAAGAGGGCGACCAGATATACCTAATGAACCTCGACGTACTTCACCGTGTTCAATAATTTGATCAACAAGGTTTTTCATCATATTCGATGGAATGGCAAATCCAATACCAACGTTGCCACCAGAAGCACCTAAAATAGCCGTATTAATACCAATCAATTCACCGTTAAGATTAACTAATGCACCGCCAGAGTTACCTTGGTTAATAGCTGCGTCGGTTTGAATGAAATCTTCATATCCTTCAATGTTTAAACCACTGCGACCAAGTGCACTTACAATTCCTGACGTAACCGTATGGCTTAAACCAAATGGGTTACCAATAGCAACAGCAAAGTCACCTACGCGTAAATTATCTGAGTTTGCTAGTTTTAGTTCTGTTAAATCGTCGGCATCAATTTGTAATAAAGCAATATCTGATTCTTTATCTGCACCTACTTTAGTTGCTTCAAACTCTCGTCCATCCTCTAGGGTCACAACCATTTTTTCGGCATCTTGAATTACATGGTTATTAGTAATCACATAACCTTCATCAGCGTTAATAATAACACCTGAGCCTAAACCGCTAAACTGACGTTTTTGGCTACGAGGTTGTTGATTACCAAAAAAGTATTCTAAGGGGTCTGCACGGCGGCGTACTTCTTTAGAACCTGAAACCTGAATACTTACAACACCAGGAGTGATTTTTTCAAGCATTGGCGCAAGAGTTGGTAATTGTTGACCATTCACTGCAATTGGCATTTTTGCATAAGACGTTACCGGGCTTAATAATAAGCTGGTAGATAAAATAGCTGCACTGATAAGTGATAATTTCATTTTCATAGTCAGGGTTAACTCCACGTAGAGAAAAACAAAAAACCAAAAAGGGCTACTTTAAAGCAGCCCTTTTTGGTTTATTGGAAAGATAAAACAACAAAGCTGTTATATCTAAAGACTATGGGGTCAAAAAAAAGTTCATCAAGATGCTTTAGAATGTTCTGAAACTTTGTTTTCCCCTACAAATAAACCTGATTCGCCCGATACATAATCCGCAGGTTGAGCTGCGGCTGAAGAACGATCGCATTGACGTTCTTTTAAAGACGCTTGTAGTTGCTCTGTTGTTTCTTTAGAAAAGAAAGGTTCGGCTGGCGTTTTCTTTTTGTCTTCTAATAATAGTTGATTGGTCTCTTCAACATGACTAAGTAGTTGATCGTAGTTTTCTTTCATTTTATTCACTAGCTTACCAGTGTTTGCTAAATGATCGGCTACATCTTGACGATATTGCTCTAGAGTACTCTGAGCTTGCTCAGCTTGTTCTTTCAATTCATCTTGCTTAAATTGTTTTTTGGTAACAATTGCACCAATAAAAAATGCTACAACAGCAACAATAACAACTAAACCTACCCACATAACTGTGCCCATAAAATCTACCCCTTTGGGAAAATAACTAACAAATGCCGATTCAATTATAAATCATACTAAGGGTAATATACCCCGAGTTATGATGCGTGTTAATATGTTAGGCAAATTAAACTGCGTTTTAACTGTAAATAGATATGACTCCTTGGCAAACATACCAGCAAGATCTTAAGCGAGATGACTTTGTATACGATGCAGCGCAAGAAAATGCAGTGCGTCATTTACAACGTTTATACGATGACCTAATTCAAATAAAGCCCAAACAAAAAGGCTTTTTTGCAAAACTATTTAATAAAGATGAACCAGCTCCTATAAAAGGTTTATATTTTTGGGGTGGTGTAGGTCGGGGTAAAACCTATTTAGTTGACACCTTTTATGAAGCTCTTCCGGGAAAACGAAAAATGCGCGTACATTTTCATCGTTTTATGCACCGAGTACATGAAGAGCTTAAAAAATTAAACAACACAGCAAATCCGTTAGAAACAATAGCCGATATTTTTAAAGCTGAGACCGACATAATATGTTTTGATGAATTTTTTGTTCAAGACATTACCGATGCCATGTTGCTCGGTGGGTTAATGGAGGCATTATTTGCACGCGGAATTGTACTTGTTGCAACATCTAATATAGTGCCTGACGAACTTTATAGAAATGGCTTACAGCGAGCGCGTTTTGTGCCAGCAATTGAGCTTGTTAAAGAAAACACTGAAATAGTTAATGTAGATTCTGGGATTGATTATCGATTACGTACATTAGAGCAAGCCGAGATTTTTCATAGCCCATTAGATGAAGATGCGGATAAAAACTTATTTGAGTACTTTGATAAGCTGTCGACAGAACCAGGGCAACTGAACGGGCCTATAAAAATAGAAGGGCGTTTAATTAAAACGCGTAAAGTAGCTAAAAGCGTTGTGATGTTTGAATTTAGTGAATTATGCGAAACAGCGCGTAGCCAAGTGGATTACATGGAAATTAGCCGACTATATAATACGGTTATTATATCTAACGTAAAACAACTAGGTCAAACCAACGATGATGCAGCAAGGCGCTTTATTGCTTTGGTAGATGAATTTTATGAGCGCCATGTAACTTTAATTATTTCAGCTGAAAAACCTATCACCGACCTTTATACGCAAGGCAATCTTAATTTTGAATTTAAACGCTGTATAAGTCGCTTGCAAGAAATGCAGTCATTAGAGTATTTAGCGAAAGAACATTTGGTGTAATTTTTATTTATAGTAAGTAGATAAACTAATCATGTGCTTGCTATAAATATTTTAATGAAATTTCTTGTGGAAAAAACAGGCGCTTGGTAGCAATGTTGTTTAAGTGCTGGTATACTCCCGCGTCTGCCACGTTGCGTTCTATGCCATCATATAGTCTAGCCACTTGTGAGCGGCGCAAAAGTCTAAAACTCGAAGGGGTTATAGCAAACTTAGAGCAGTAGTTAATATTAACTACTTGTGGTTTTAATTGAAAAACATTGGATTTTTATAAATGAAAACGTTTGTTGCTAAACCAGAAACAGTAAAACGTGACTGGTACGTAGTTGACGCTGAAGGTAAAACTTTAGGTCGCATCGCTACTGAAATCGCTCATCGCCTACGCGGTAAGCATAAAGTTGAATATACACCGCACGTAGATACTGGTGATTATATCATCGTTATCAACGCTGAAAAAGTTACTGTAACTGGTAACAAATTCAAAAACAAAGTGTACTATTCACACTCTGGTTTTCCAGGTGGTCTTAAGTCTACTACTTTTGATAAACTTCAAGCTGCAAAGCCTGAAATGATCATCGAGAAGGCTGTTAAGGGCATGTTGCCACGTGGTCCTTTAGGCCGCGCTATGTACCGTAAACTTAAAGTTTACACAGGTACTGAGCACAACCATGCTGCACAACAGCCTCAGGTTCTAGACATTTAAGGAGCACCATCATGGCAAATCAATACTACGGTACAGGTCGTCGTAAAAGTTCAAGTGCTCGCGTATTCTTACGCCCAGGCACTGGTAACATCGTAATCAACAAACGCTCTCTAGAAGAGTATTTTGGTCGCGAAACAGCACGCATGGTTGTTCATCAAGCTCTTGAGCTAGTTGATATGACTGAAAAATTTGACCTTTACATCACCGTTGCCGGTGGTGGTACAACTGGTCAAGCTGGTGCTATCCGTCACGGTATCACTCGTGCACTTATGGAGTTTGACGAGTCACTACGTCCACAACTTCGTAAAGCAGGTTTTGTTACACGTGATGCACGTAAAGTTGAACGTAAGAAAGTGGGTCTTAAGAAAGCGCGTAAGCGTCCACAGTTCTCAAAACGTTAATCTATACGTTATCAAGAATTCAAAAACCCAGCTTATGCTGGGTTTTTTGTTTTTAAATCAAAAAGTTTACATTTGCAACTTAATATAAATTGGTTAATGACTGAGGTCTGGCTTGATGATTACAGCAATTCATGGTGATCAAGTTTACTAATAACTGCGTATTAATCGAACGAAAGTTAAAAAATACTCAGATAGCTGCAAAAAAGTTAAATAATTATCGCAATTAGTGTAAATCCTTCAGTTAATTGATGGATTTTTTTGCTACAATTGTCCGGTAAGTAAAATGAGCGGGTTAACAACACTATGTACAGTTATTTACTGTTTCCTCTTAGTGAAGTTGATCTCGGTCAGTATATAGTTTTTACAAAAGCGGTATTATAATTATTCAGTTTTATACTCGGGCTTGCTTAACCAAACCATTGGTCAAGTTAGGTTCTTTAAGTATGGGACAGTGAATAACCTTGTTTTAATCAAGGGTTTTAATTATGATCGCTTTTATTTTAAAAATTTCGAATAATTAACCTGCTGTAACTGATGTTCTCAATATAGCAAGTGTTGAGAATCATAAGTGGAGATAAGTGGATGAGCAATGCGCCTGTAGACAATGGCCGACGTCGCTTTTTAACCATAGCTACCTCTGTTGTTGG
>NZ_AUTQ01000009.1 GCF_000498095.1 Pseudoalteromonas sp. TB64 | reverse complement strand
TAAAGCAGTTACATGAGCGCGAAATAAATTCGCACCTACAAGTTTGTTGTATGCGTTGATGTAGGTGAGGTTTACACCTCGCTATGTTTGTTTTAAAGCGGCATTAAAGCCAAGTTATATGAGCGCGAAATAAATTCGTACCTACAAGTTTGGTGTATGTGCTGATGTAGGTGAGGTTTTACACCTCGCTATGTTTTTATTAAAGCAGCATTAGAGCTGAATTAAAGCAGTTACATGAGCGCCATATAAAATCGCACCTACAAGTTTGGTGTATGTGTTGATGTAGGTGAGGTTTTACACCTCGCTTGTTACTAAATTAAACCTGCATTAAAACTGAATTAAAGCAGTTACATAAGCGCCATATAAAATCGCACCTACAGGTTTGGTGTATGTGCTGATGTAGGTGAGGTTTTACACCTCGCTTGTTACTAAATTAAAACGTACCTGTAATTTTTATACGCAGCCTTTAGGAGATCTATTTTGAATAATTTAACTTTCTCAGACTCATTTATTAACGGTGAATTTTATAAAACGAATACGCACTTTAGCGTTAACGATCCCGCTACCGAAAAAAGCATAGTTGATGTAAGTGATATCGACGAGCAGGGCGTAAATAATGCAATAAAAGCTGCTCAAGGTGCTTTTGTTAAACTAAAAACAACCAATGCAACCGAGCGAAGTGAAACACTAATGCGCTGGTACGAGCTTGTTATAAAGCATAAGCAAACACTTGCTGAACTTATGACTAAAGAGCAAGGTAAGCCACTTAAGGAGTCATTGGGCGAAATAGATTACGGTGCCGGTTTTATAAAATGGTTTGCAGAAGAAGCAAAGCGTAGTTACGGTGATGTTATTCCCCCAACAGATAACTCCCATCGTTTAACTAGTTTTAAGCAGCCTGTAGGTGTTGTAGCCGGTATAACACCATGGAACTTCCCTGTTGCTATGGTTACTCGAAAAGTAGCACCAGCTTACGCTGCGGGCTGTAGCTTTATACTAAAACCTTCTGAGCACACACCACTTTGTGCTATCGCACTTGCTTATCTAGCCGATCAAGCCGGTTTTGTTAAAGGTGCATTTAACGTATTAGTATCACAGGATGCCAAAACAGTAGGCAAAATGCTGACCGATTCAGAGGTTGTTCGTAAATTTACATTTACTGGCTCTACTGGAGTAGGTAAGCAGTTACTATCACAATGTGCAGATACTATTAAACGTACCTCAATGGAACTTGGTGGTAATGCTCCTTTTATTATCTTTGACAACGCAAACCTAGATGAAGCAATTGAAGGGTTGATGGCGGCTAAGTTTAGAAATAGTGGTCAGGCATGTGTAGCGGCAAATCGTATTTTTATACAGCGTAATATTCTCGATGAGGTACTCTCAAAAATCACACCTAAAGTAGCGGCGTTAAAAGTAGCGAATGGATTAGAAGATGATGTTGATATAGGTCCGCTTATTTACCCTAAAGCTAAAGATAAAGTACAACAACTAGTGCAAGATGCACTTGATAAAGGCGCGACACTTATCGGTGATAACAGCGATTTAGGTGGGAGCTTTCAAAACCCTCTAATTGTAAATAACGTGACGACCGAAATGGACATTTATCATGAAGAAGTATTTGGTCCAGTGTTAACGGTTATTCCTTTTGATGAAGAGCGTGAAGTTCTCGCACTTGCTAACGATGTACCTTATGGTTTAGCAGCCTATTTTTATAGCCAAGATATAAAGCAGATTTACCGTATTAGTGAAGGGCTTGAATTTGGTATGGTTGGCGTAAATGAAGGCGTTATATCAAATCCTGTGGCGCCGTTTGGTGGTGTTAAGCAATCAGGTTTAGGGCGCGAAGGCGGGCATCAAGGGCTTGATGAGTATTTAGAAGAGAAATACGTCTGCATTAAAATATAATTTAAAGCTCACTCAAGCACGAAATTACTTCGTGCTTGTCATTGATTTATCCATTTATCCACACTTTTTTATTACATTAATATGGCAGATATATGAACTTTCCCTTTTACTGTTGCTACCAATAGCGCTAAATGCTACCTTTGGATGCATATTTTTTGTTAATAAAACAACATTAAAAAACTAATAAAAAGTAAAAGGATTTCTATAAGTAGAAATAACCCCGTGTGTAAATGCCACCGTAAGGTGGCATTTTTTTGTTCTAATTAAAGCCTCAATACCCAACATTCATAAACTTTCTATTTATTAGCTTAAATACAGAAGAGTAATTTTAAACTTATAAGTTCAGTATACTAATTTATGGGGGTATAGCCTGGAAGCTTGTCAAAATCTACCTTATCCAATTGCTCTGGGTTAGCAAATTCATTGATATATTGCTTGTATACTTCAGACTCAATAAAAACGGCAAAAATATCAGGATCAAGATGGTTATTACTAACCATAGTGCCTAAAATATTTAAGCATTCACTTACCGGTTTTGCTTTTTTATAAGGCCTATCTACAGCCGAAAGTGCTTCAAAAATATCAGTAATAGCCATCAGCCTAGCAGGCACCGACATTTGATCTTTCGTTAATCCGCGAGGGTAGCCTGTACCGTCTAGCTTTTCATGATGACCCAACGCATACTCAGCTACATTACTTAAGTGTTTAGGGAACGGCAGAATATCTAATATATTTTTAGTTATATCCATATGACGCTTCATTACGTCACGCTCACCTTGTGTAAGTGTGCCACGTCGTATCATTAGGTTTTCAACTTCATCGGCAGTAAGTAATGGTGTTTGTTCGCCATTTATTTTTAGTGAATACTGTTTTGATATTCTTATTATATGGGCTTGTTCTTCTTCACCTAAAAATTCCCCTCCAATATTCACTCTTTGCAATAATGCACGATCTAATGCTAATTGCTTAAGTTCAGTATCAAGTAATCGTTCAAATTGTAAAACTTCAATTGGCTTATTTTGTTTCAGTGCAGAGATAATTTGCTGCTGATAAGATAATTCTAAATCACGGCTAATAATTTCAAACTTAGCGTCAATAAACGCTATACGGTCAAAAATAGTTTCTAACTTGGTCGACTTTTCCATGATGTGATCTGGCGTAGCAATTTTCCCACAGTCATGTAGCCATCCCGCAACGTTTAGCTCATGGCGATCAGCAGGGCTCATTGTAAATTCGGCAAGTGGACCTTTATCTATTTCATGGACCGCATCAGCAAGCATTAACGTTAGTGCTGGCACTCGTTTGCAGTGACCTCCTGTATGAGGTGATTTTTCATCGATTGCCATTGCGATAGCTTCCGCAAAAGTTGAAAAAAGCACTTCCATGTCTTTAATTAATGTGGAATTAGTTAATGAAATAGCACCTAAAGAGGCAAAAGATCGGATTAGAGTGACAAGATCTTCACTGAAAGGAATTATCTGATCGTTCTCATCTTTCACATTAATAAGCTGAATAACCCCAATAATATCGTCGTTATGATCTTTTAATGGAATTGTTAACATTGATTTAGTTCGATAGCCAGTGCGTGCGTCTATTTCACGCGCTGCGCTCATATCAAAAGGCAGTGCATCATAAACATCAGGAATATTAATTACTTTGCCTGAATTAACAGCGAGGGCAACTATCGCAGCTTCATTTTCTTCTCCATTAATAAAAAGATCAATACTAGGAAAGTCGACAGGGTTTCCTAAGTGACCACCTAAGTAGAGATCTAACGATTTATTAATTACTGTTTCAAACTTTAGCTTTTTATCATCTGTTATAGAGTAGATAGACCCAGCATCGGAGTTGGATATAGCCATAACAACTTGCAATATTTCATCAAGTAACTTACTTGAATCTTTCTCAGTTGTTAGCCTAATACTGATATCGATAAAGTGATGAAGATATGTTTTATCTTTAATGTGCTGAGGCATATTTTTACTACTTTTTTGTATGTATAAAGGCGCCATTCCAATCCTGTGCGAGTGTTTGCAAATCACTTTCTTGGATTCGCTTAATAAAAATAGTGTATACGTGAGAATTAAATAACGATGTTCTTTCTAGTTCTTTAAATAATGAAAGGGCTTGTTTCCAATCTTTATTATGGAAGCATATTATTGCTACTAATGATTTTTTTATTTCAGCTAACTGATCAGTATTTAGTTTTTTTGTAAAATCAATCGGCTCAAATAACAGTGCTGTAGTTGTCTTTCCTACAACTTGTACTTTATCTATCAAACGAAATGTAATATCCGAACATGCTAGCATTGTTTCCTCAGTAACTAGAATAGACACGTCGTAATACTTGGTCAAGCTTTCTACTCTTGCACCTAAATTAACAGTATCACCAAGTACTGTATAGGCTTTACGATAAATCGAGCCCATATCACCTACATTCATGTCGCCCGTACTTAAACCAATCCCAATTTTTATTGCCGGCAGGTTTTTTTCAACAAATAATACGTTAATGTGGGTTAGCCCTTTAATCATGTTTATTGCTGCTTCAACACCATGCTGAGCATGGTTATCATCTTTTAATGGTGCGTTCCAAAATGCCATCACCATATCGCCTACGTATTTATCAATAGTACCGTCATGGCTGAATATTATTTTAGTGATAGCAGTGAGGTATTCGTTTAAATATTCGCTTAACAAGTGCGGCGACATGTTTTCTGATAACGAAGTAAAACTACGAATATCGGCAAATAATACCGTCATGTTTCGTCGTTCACTTTTTTGAGATAAATCATTACCTTGCTGTATAAGCTGGTTTATACGTTCAGGAGGGACATATTGGTCAAACATAGACTTAATTTTTCGGCTGTGTTTCATTTCAGCAATTGACCCAACAACAATATAATAACTGGCTAATATTGTTATAAGCACAAGTGGCATCAATAAAGGCAAGCTAACCTTTTGTATTGACCATAAATAAATATTTAATAATACTGCCGCGCATGTAATAACAAGTGATAAAACAATGATAAAACGTGCACTTTTTCCATAACTAAAAAACGATAATACGCTGCCTATTAGTATAATAATGAGTAAGCTAGCAGCTAAAGTCCAGTTAGGTTTTGAGGGCAGTATTTCTGGATGCATTAATCCTTCAAATATATTGGCATGTATTTCAACACCTGGATATTGTAAACCAACAGGTGTTGCCCTTAAATCAGCTAAGCCAATAGCTGAGGTGCCAATAAAAGCAACTGTTCCTTCTAGTTCTTCCAAACCCACTTTTTGAGTAAGTACATCTGTGGCAGAGTAATAGGGAAAGCTATGTGCACGACCTTTATAAGGAATTAGTATTTGCCCATATTCATCAGTTTGAATCCATTTGTTTTGAAATTTTATACCTTCAAATAAAGTTATATCATCCAATATAGTGGAGCGGGTTTCTATGTTTTTGGCAAGTGTATAAAGCCGAGCTACCTCAAGTGCTAAAGAAGGGTAGAGTTGTTCACCAACTCGGTTAACAAGCGCTGCTTTTCGGATAAAGCCATCTTCGTCGCTGTGTGCATTAATAAAACCGGTACCTGTTGCAGCACTTTGCAGCTTAGGGATATTTACAATAGCGCTAGAAAATTGATTTATTTGTGAATTTGCATGATCAGTGTTTTTCCACAAAACACTGCTTTTAGCAGGCGAGCTATGGTGACTAAGTTTATCGTTAATTAATAAAAACCCAAGAGCGGTATCATTTTGAGATAGTGCGTTTGCTAGCTTTGTATCAGCATCTACTTGCTGTTTAATTACGGCAAGAGGGATATTATATTTTTTTGATAAATCAGGGATTTCAGAGATGATTTTTGTAACTGGATTTACTTCTGGTTCAGAAAAAAATATATCAAAGCCAATTACAACAACGCCTGCATCGCTTAGTTTTATAACTAGTTCAGCTATTTTAGATCGACTCCACGGGAATCGACCTTGTTCTTGCATGCTTTTTTCATCAATATCAATTATTACGACAGACTCATCAACACGCCTTGGTGTATCCGAGAGCGTTAGTGACAGGCGAGAGTCGTATATTATTCCTTCAACACGGTTAATTAGTTTTGCTAGTGATCCTGTCGAGAAGAGCTCGATCGATGCAATTAATAGTGTAATGGCAGCGCCAATAAAAAAATGTTTTGAAATAATTGGTTTTAAAGAGCTAATGACTACAGCTCCTTGATAGACTAAAAATCAAAAACTCGTCCTTCTCGACCACATTCAATTGTGATTTTTTGTCCGTAGTTTGTTTGCAGGTATTTTTCTATTGCGACCAGCTGTTCATCTGTTCTTGAAGGGTCATGGCTAATAATAACAACATTTTTTACCTTCGCTTTTATGGCGAGCTCAGCAACCTGATCTATGGTGCTGTGACCCCAACCATGTTTGAGAGGTAAATCGATATCTAAAAATTGCGCATCGTGAATAAGTAAATCAGCCCCTTTAATAAAGTTAACCCATTCATTTATGCTTGTTTTTACTTTTTCTGGTGGGTTGAGTTCGTTATCTGTTACGTAAGCCACTTTTGTTTCATCTGCATTAACACAATAGGCTGTGCCGCCGCCTGGATGATTTAATGGTGCTGTCGATACCGAAAAATCATTAATGGTAAAGTGTTTTTGCGATGATAAGGTTGTATTAAGAGTAATATTAGCGGGTAAGTCTTCATAACAAACAGGAAAATATGAACCACTCATTTGCTTCAATATTGCATCTTCACTTTTTTTATCGTCAACATTACCAACCGCAATAGTTATATCGCGGTTGAGTTGATAAATGGGTTTAAAAAAAGGAAAGCCTTGAATGTGGTCCCAATGATTGTGTGTGAGCAAAATGGTGATAGGGTTTTCTTTTTCAAGTAAACGTGTACCTAGCTCTACAATACCGGTACCAGAATCTAGAATAAGGTCTTTACCATTATTTTGTTCAATATAAACACATGAGGTATTGCCCCCAAAAACGTGCGTATTATTTCGTGCTGAAGCCATAGAGCCTCGCACTCCAAAAAATTCCACTTTCATAATTTAAGGCTTAACTCCACCGATATAAAAATTAAACTTAGAAATACTTACATTGTTAGAAACCCCATTATTACAAGTGCTACTAACAACTACTTGGGTGTCACTTTGTAAAATAATTGAAGTAAATTCTTGGGTGTTTGCACATTGACTTGCTTCATAAAATCCAGAATTATTTTGCCCAAATGTAGTGTCTACAGTGCCATTATCTAAAATACGCGCCAGCATTCCTTTATTATTTCCCATACCCGTTAATACAATATTGTTATTGCTATCAAGTGTTGCACTTTTTATCTCGGTATCGCCTGTTGAGGCTAATACATATTGACCTATGCCATTTACTGCAAAGCTATTGTCTATCAAACCTGACGGTAATAATCTAATTACACTTGCCTTATTAGGGCTATCAACAAAATTAGTAATTAAATAGAGCTTGTTAGAGCTGCCTTCTAATAACGATATGATTTTATTTTCTGTATCTGTAGTTGTCTCGCTCGTATATTTAAATATTTGGTCACCGTCAGAGTCTAACTTTAATACTATTGACTCAGACGTTGCACCAGATACAGATTTACCTGCAACAAAAATACCGTCATCATTAATATGAATACTTTCATAGTACTCAAAAGGAGTGCCTAAAATAATTCCATCATCACCAAAGTCGTCCTCAAGTTCGCCATCTTCCTCAAGCATCATAATAAATGAGCGAGGGGTTCCAGTTATTACAGCAGAGCCAATAGCCACTATATCGCCATCATTATGTGCCAGACCAGTTAGGTTAAGTTGTTCTGCGCTATTGACTGATGTTGAATAAATACCATCTGTTGCAAACGAAGTATCTAAATCACCATTTTGATCAACTTTAGCTACAAAGCCTTCTTCACCACCTGTTTTGCTTTTTGAGCCAGCAATGACTAAGTTTCCGTTATTAAGTTCAGCTAAAGCTATATTAGGTGTACTTAAATCCACAGCTATTTCTTTGTGACCCGTGTTGCTAAAGGTTGTATCTATAGTACCTGCGCTTGTAAACCGGGTTAATATTAACTTAATAATTGAATTTGATTTAGCTGTTGATGCAAGAATATATTTACCTGCATGAGCGCCATTACTAAGTTGTAAAACCTTGATTGATTGATCGTCAGATTCAGCACTTATAGTACTAAAAGTAAGGTAACCAACATCAGCAAAATTGGTAAATAATGCAGCTTGGTCGTCTATCGCAGTAACAAAAGGTTTTGTGTTTGAGTCGTCATTAGCACCTGCTATCCATACGGTATCGTTAGAATCTATAGTGGCTGCTTTAGCGACCTGTTTACCACTAACACCTGAGATAATATTAATACCAGTTGCGCCATAAGCACTATCAAGTGAACCATCAGCAGTTAGAATTCGCGCAGAAAATAACTTTTCAGTAGCTGAAATCCCAGTCGTACCTGACAAAATAATTTCATTTTTTATAGGTTCGTATTTTATGCCAGTGATACTAGCGCCACCATTTCCATTGCCGCCATTACCATCAATATCATAAATTGCAGTGCCGGCATTGCCAAAACTCGTTACAAGCGCACCTGTTTTATCAATTGCTAAAACAACCGCTTCTTTTTCACCACTGGTACGAGTTACGTAACCGCCTGCAAGTGCAGTAAAATCAATGCTTTTAGCTCCGCCAATTGCAAATAATTCATCATCTTTATTCTCACCAGATAAATCAAATGTAAATGCTGAACCACCATTAAAGCTACCGCTATTTTCACCATCCGAGATTAAATAGCGGATCAGTATATCTTTGTCGCCATTAGCACTGGTTACGCTACCTACAACTACTAGCTCAGAGCTATCAAAGTTTTTAATAGCAAACGCTTCATCATCCCTGTTTTCACCGCTAACATCGACTATTTTAGGGCTACCTACTTCAAGTTCTAATGAAGACCTATCGTATTTTATCCATAAGCTGTCATTATCATTACCATTAAAGGCTTTACCTACCGCTTGAATTTTATCATCATTAAACTCAAGGTCATTTATAGTTAAAGTGCTTGCGAGAGCCGTGCAACGGGTACCTGAGTTATTGTCACCAGAGTCATTACTCAGTACGCCAGCGGTACTCATTTTTAATAAGCATGCTTCGGTATTGCTACCATCAAAACTAGAATAAGCAATAAAAAGGCTAATGCCATCAGATATAATTGCGGTGGCTTCTTCATCGTTTGCTAAATCGACTACTTTAACTCCATCGTTGTTAAATGCCGTATTGAGTGCCCCATTTGTTGTATACGAGGCAATAACAATATCTTTGTCGTCATTATTGCTAACCCCAACAAAGTAAATATTATTATTTAGCTCGATGCTGTCATTAAACTCACCGCTTGAAAAAACACCAGAAAGGTCTAAATCGCCAGTGATAGGGCGACCAAATGTTGCATCTTCAACAGGGATGAGTGAGTCAGTATCATCGTTTATATTAATGGTTACGCTAATTGTTGTCGTTTCACTTGGTGTGCCATCGTCAACTACATCTATACTTAATGTATATTGTGGTGTGGTATCAAAATCAAATGGACGCACACCTTTTACGGTTAATAAACCAGAGCTACTATTTATTTCAAATAAGCCAGTGCTGTCGTTGATCAGGGTGTAGCTTAAGTTTTGGTTTTCTATATCTGAAGCGCTAATTGTACCAATGGTGTCACCCTCAGTTGCATTTTCACTAACATTAAAGCTTTGGTTAGACACAACAGGCGCATCATTTATAGGGGTAACAGTAATCAACAAATTGCCAGTACTGGTGCCACCATTACCATCGTCTAAGGTGTAACTTACGCTAACTACGCCATTAGCGTTTGCTAGCGGTGTATATTGTATTTTGTTATCGACTACTGATACTGAGCCACTATCGGCAGT
>NZ_AUTQ01000008.1 GCF_000498095.1 Pseudoalteromonas sp. TB64 | reverse complement strand
CATCGTCTAGAGGCCTAGGACACCGCCCTTTCACGGCGGTAACAGGGGTTCGAATCCCCTTGGGGACGCCACTTACTTATTTTAAGTATTGTATAAAGCTGTGTGACACCGCACACTCTATGCACGACGTTATCAAGAGTACTAATCTCTTGGAGACGCCATTTACTTATTTTTAATAGGGAAGTGCAGTGTTGTTAAGATTAAATATAATTTAAAAACCTTCATATACCGCAACTCCATTTTACTTTCCTTAGTATATTTCAATATAATTTCATTTATAATCCATTCAGCACTAATAAATGTTTTACTTGATAGCATAAATCCACATCAGTTGTATTAAGCAAATAGTTATTTATAATGATTAAAGGCTTTAATAGTAAATAATACCAACCTGCATAAATATTTGAACAATTTAACGAATTAAATCACTCTATCACGTTGTTAAAAACTCTTATTGTAACAACTAGATATATAATTATTTGCTTTGTTAGAGTGTAATCTTCTTGTCGTTAAATCGCGCTTATAGTTAAAGCTAATTGGTATAGCTATATTAACGCTATTAGTAATGCCTTTAGTTCTTAAAATGATCAATGCTTTAATTCAATTAGTATTAAACATCCAACTTTACTAGGAGGATTTATGGCGAGCGGATGGGCACGAGATGGTGCAATTCAAGAGCAGATTGATGCAAGTGTTGGTGATGCAGTGCAGTATGCAAGAAGTAATTTAATATCAGGCGCAAGTGCAGAACTATGCGACGAGTGCGATGAAAAAATACCACAAGCACGAAGACTTGCATTACCTGGAGTGCGGTATTGTGTTGCATGCCAAACTACTATCGAGGGTGAGGGGTCTAGATCTAAAGCATTTAATCGACGTGGCAGTAAAGACAGCCAGTTACGTTAGAAAAGGTGCTTTAAGCACCTTTTTTATTTAACTTAAATTAACTGTTAATAATTTAAAACTTACTCATATCTTCCTTTTTCTGAATAAGTTCAATTGCATAACCATCAGGGTCTTTCACAAAAGCGATTTCGGTGGTGCCACCTTTTACAGGTCCTGGTTCGCGGCTTACGTTACCACCAGCGGCTTTAATATCATCACATGCCTTATAAATATCGTCAAACTCAATAGCAATATGACCATAAGCGTTACCTAAATCGTAACCGTCTTGATCCCAGTTATACGTAAGTTCTAAAACGGTGGTGTCAGTTTCATCACCATAACCGACAAAAGCGAGCGTGTATCGATATTCTTCATTTTTTGAACGGCGAAGTTCTTTCATACCCAGTATTTGGGTATAAAAGGCAATTGATTTTTCTAAATCTGCAACACGTAACATAGTGTGTAATAAGCGCATTTGTGGCTACCTTAGTTTTAGTCTTTAAATTTACATACTGTATAAATTTTAATTTTTTCTTAACCATATATGTAAATGTGCAAATTTAATACTTGAGAAACTTTGAATAAAAGGTACTTACCGAAAGCTTAAGCATAATAAGTATAAATGTATATTTTATGCTTTACATATATCTTGGCTATAAATGTAGGCTATAGGTGTAAATTACAACCTCTTGGACATTATTACTTATTATATAGCTTTATTGCTTAGAAGCGGTAGCTTGAGTACAGAAAGCCGCTGTTAAGTAGGTCGTAATAATTTTGATAAATAATAGAGTGATTTTAAACGAAATGTATAAGGCAATATTGAGTTTATAAACTAGATTAGCCTTACCAATTTTTTTATTAAAGTTACCTGTCTCAATTCTTTTTACGTTAAATACAACTGATATATGCAGTAGCTATTTTATTATTGGTCAACCTGTTGGTCATTATTTTGTTATCTAATTTTTTACAAGTATTAATATGTATAAAAAATCACTTTTTACAATTAAGTTATTGTTTTTTAATCGTTATATTTTAAGTCTCCTGCTTTATTGTAAGAGGGGTTGTTTTACAAGGTTAACTTATTGGTTGACAAAATAGGTGTATAGTAATAAAGTTTTTGCATACCAGTTGGTAAGCTTACTTGTTTGAGCTACTAACACTGTTGGTAAATAATCAGAGCTGTAAATTAGTACGTGTTAATTAATTTGTGATCAGTTATGTCCTATAACCTAAATAAATAGACCCTATCCAGGATTGTTTAATGGTTAAGTAGGAAAATGATTAATTAATTATTCAAATACCGAAAACTTAGTGTTGCTCTACTGAATTGAAATAAACGACACAGCGGACCTATTTATGAGGTAAATCATTACTCGTACTCATAAAAGTTTGCACCATCATAATTAGGAGTTATTCATGTCAAAACCTATCATCGGTTTCATCGGCCTTGGCTTAATGGGCGGCAATATGGCCGAAAATTTACAAAACAAAGGCTATGAGCTGATTGTAATGGATCTTAGCAAAGATGCGGTTGCTGCATGTGTTGCCAGAGGTGCAAAAACAGCAAGTACAGCAAAAGAACTTGCTGCAGGTTCAGATATTGTTATGTTTTGTCTTACAACATCAGCAGTTGTTGAAAAAATCATTTATGCAGAAGACGGTATTTTAGCCGGTATTAAAGAAGGCGCTGTTTTAGTTGACTTCGGTACATCTATCCCGTCATCTACCAAGAAAATTGGCGCAGATTTAGCTGCTAAAGGCGCAGGCATGATTGACGCTCCTTTAGGTCGTACACCAGCACACGCTAAAGATGGTTTATTAAACATTATGGCTGCGGGCGATATCGAGACATTTAATAAAGTTAAGCCAGTATTAGAAGATCAAGGTGAAAACGTTTTCCATCTTGGCGAGCTAGGTGCAGGTCATACTACTAAACTTATCAACAACTTCATGGGCATGACAACAGTATGTGCTATGTCACAAGCATTTGCAGTTGCAGAGCTTGCTGGTGTTGATCGCCAACAACTTTTCGACATTATGTCGACTGGTCCATCTAACTCACCGTTTATGCAATTTTGTAAAAACTATGCAGTTGATAATGTTAGCGACCTTGGTTTCTCGATTGCTAATGCAAACAAAGATTTAGGCTACTTCCTACAAATGGTTGAAGACTTAGGTACAGAATCTAAAATTGCTGAAGGTTCGTCAGCTAACCTACAGGCTGCATTTGATGCGGGCATGGGACAAGGTAATGTTCCAGAAATTTTTGATTACTTCAAAAAGTTAGAAAAGTAATATAAATTTACTTTTGGGCGTTTGGTTATATTGCTTTGCATATAACCAAACGCTATACACACATGACATCAATTGACGCGATTTAGTCTGCTTTCAATCACCACTTTTTACACATTAATAAAGCACTACTTCAAGTCACAATAAAAAAGAGTTAACTATGCGTTTGATTAATATAATAAAGCTTAGTCTAGTTCTCGTTGGTTGCCTATCAACACAAGTTGTAGCCAAAGATTATTTTGTAGAAAGTAAACAAGCTTTTAATGATATTTCTAATAAGTTGGTTGCCGGCGACAAAGTAACACTTAAAAATGGTACTTGGTCAGATTTCGAAATTTTATTAGAAGGTCAAGGTTCAGAAGATTCCCCTATTTTATTAACAGCTGAAACTAACGGTAAAGTAATTTTATCTGGTCAATCTAACCTAAGATTAGCAGGTAAACATTTAGTTGTTTCAGGTTTAATATTCAAAGATGGTTACACTCCAAGTTCTTCAGTTATTGAATTTCGTAAAGATAAAAATCACCTAGCGTTTCATTCACGCGTAACACAAGTCGTTATCGATAATTATAATAACCCCGATAAACGAGAATCAGATTACTGGGTTGCCCTATACGGTCAACACAATCGCTTTGACCACAGTCACCTTGTTGGTAAGCGTAATAAAGGTGTTACAGTTGCGGTTCGATTAAACACTGAAGAAAGTCAGCAAAATTATCACAAAATAGATAACAACTACTTCGGTTACCGTCCTACTTTTGGTTCGAATGGTGGCGAAACTCTTCGAATTGGTACAAGCCATTATTCATTAAGTAATTCTCACACCTTAGTTGAAAACAACTACTTTGAACAAACCAACGGTGAAGTAGAAATTATTTCAGTTAAGTCTGGTAAAAATATTGTACGAAATAATGTATTTTATGAAGCTCGCGGTACATTAACGCTGCGCCACGGTAATGGTAATATTATCGAAGAAAATATTTTTATCGGTAACGGTGTTGACCATACCGGTGGTATTCGTATCATCAATAAAGATCAAATTGTAAGAAATAACTACCTACAAGGTTTAACAGGATATCGTTTTGGCAGTGGTTTTACTGTTATGAACGGTGTGCCAAATTCATCTATTAATCGCTATCACCAAGTTGAAAACGCAACGATAGAAAATAATACTTTTATTAATGTTCGACATATTCAACTTGCTGCAGGTAGTGATGCAGAACGTACTGCTGTACCTATTAGCAGTGTTATGAAAAACAACTTAATTATCAACGAAGACAATCAGCAACCATTCACAGCGTTTGATGATGTTAGCGGTATTGTTTTAAGTAATAACATTGCCAATACAAAAGTTCTTTCTGATTTAACGTATGGCGTTAAACAAGAGAAAGTTACACTTAAAAAAGCACCTAATGGTTTGTTGTACCCTACATCTAAAACATTGAATGTAGGTGCTAAGCGCGATTTAAAAGTATTAGCAAAAGAAGACACTGGTGTTAGCTGGTATCCAAAAGTACCTGCAATAATTGATTTTGATTCTGGTAAAACACACTCAGTTAAAGCAAGCGCTAGTGCATTATTAGATGCTATTGATAACGCCCAATCAGGTGACGTATTAGAACTTGCGCCTGGTCAGTATGATGTTTCTAAACTTGTTAAAATAGATAAAACATTAACATTAAAAGCAACACAAAAAGGTAAATCTAAACTTACCTTTCAACGCTCTACATTGTTTGAAATTCATGATGGCGGTAGTTTAAAGCTTGATGGATTATCAATTTCTGGTGAAAATAGCCCTGATGCAATTGGCAACAGTATTGTACGTACTCAAAAATGGGGCATGGTTGAAAATTATCGTTTTGTAATGGCTAACTCAAGCCTAACTAATCTAGATATTAATCACTCATTTCACTTTTTTATAACAGGTAAAGGTGCAATGGCTGATGAGATTGTCCTTACGGGCAATACTTTTAATAAAGTAACTGGCGATATATTACGTCTTAATACCGAAGTTGAAGATTTAGGTATTTACAATGCTGAATACGTTATCTTAAAAAATAATACGTTTAACGATGTTGATGGCAGTATTGTTAAACTTTACCGTGGTGGAACTGACGAAAGTACGTTTGGTCCTCATCTAGAAATGGTGAACAATAAACTAAACAATGTTGGTTTAGGTAAGCGTAATAAAGAGCACGATAGCGTTTATGTTCATGGTGTACAGGTAACAAATATTAAAGATAATACATTTGTTAAGTCTGCACCTATTGTTATTGAACACACGGTAGGTGAACCAAAAACTGAGATTACAAACAACACTTTTGATAAAACAAATGTACCTAGTGTTAAAGAGTTAATTGTTGCTGGACCTCATACAGCCTTAATCAAAAATAATAAGGCGAGGTAAAACACATGTATTTATCAAAGCGTCAATTTAATATTAAAGCAATAGCAGTAAGTGTATTTATGACTTTTTTGTCAGTAGATGCATATGCTGCACATCCTAACTTAGTAATTACCGAAGATGACGTAAGTCATATGCGCCAAGCAATAGGCAGCGAAGGTAAATTTGCTACTGCGTTTGAGCTATTAAAAGCACAAGTAGACGAACAAATAGCTCAACCAATTGCGGTACCTGTACCAAAAGATGGTGGTGGTGGTTATACACATGAACGCCACAAAAAAAATTATCAGCTTATGTATAACGCAGGCATCATTTATCAACTAAGCCAAGATGATAAATATGCAAACTACGTGCGTGATATGTTGCTTGAGTATGCAAAATTATACCCAACGCTTGGTCTGCATCCAAAACGTAAAATGGACTCGCAAAACCCAGGGAAATTCTTTTGGCAAAGCCTTAATGAAGCAATGTGGCTTGTGTACACAATACAAGCTTATGATCTAATTCATGACTCGTTAAATGCCGATAACATCAAAACAATTGAAAACGACTTACTACGTCCAGTTTCGTTGTTTACATCGGTAGGACAACCTTCAACATTTAATAAAGTACACAACCATGGAACATGGGCAACAGCTGGTGTTGGTATGGCAGGTTACGTTTTAAATGAGCCAGAATGGGTAGAAAAATCATTATACGATTTAGAAAAATCGGGTAAGGGTGGTTTTATTAAACAGTTAGAAATGCTGTTTTCACCACAAGGTTACTATAACGAAGGCCCTTACTATCAACGTTTTGCATTATTACCATTTGTAACGTTTGCTAAAGCGATTGAAAACAACGAACCGCAACGAAAAATATTTGAATACCGCGATGGCATATTATTAAAGGCGATTGATACAACTATTCAACTTAGCTACAACGGGTTGTTCTTCCCAATTAACGATGCAATAAAAAGTAAAGGTATCGATACTATTGAGTTAGTGAATGGTGTAACTGCAGCGTATGGATTAACTAACGACGCAGGCTACCTTGATATTGCTAAGCAACAAGATCAAATAATCCTCTCTGGTGATGGACTAAAAGTAGCACAAGCACTTGATAATAAATTAGAAACACCTTACACGTTTAAATCAGTCGCTTTTGGCGATGGTAATGATGGAAAACAAGGTGCTCTTGTCGTAATGCGAACGGAAGTAGGGGGCGATCAAGCGCTATTATTTAAACCAGCAGCACAAGGTTTAGGTCATGGTCATTTTGATAAGCTTACTTGGCAGTTTTACGATCATGGTAATGAAATTGTATCTGATTACGGCGCAGCACGTTTTTTAAATGTAGAAGCTAAATATGGCGGTCGTTACTTACCAGAAAATGAAACCTATGCTAAACATACTGTTGCACACAATACAGTTGTTGTTGATGAAACAACGCATTTTGATGCAAATGTTGAAGTAGGAAATAATAACTACCCAACGCTTAACTTTTTCGAAACAAACGAATTTGGCACAGTATCAAGTGGTGAAATAAGTACTGCATATAAAGGCGTTGACCTTGAGCGTACACTTGCATTAATTAACTTACCAGAACTTGAAAGCACCCTTGCACTTGATGTATTTGACGTTGTTGCAGATAAAGCTCATCAACTTGACTTACCTTTACATTATAAAGGTCAACTTATTGATACTAGCTTTGAGCTAAAAGCAAATGCAACGCAATTATCGGCACTAGGTACTAAAAATGGTTATCAACACTTATGGCTTAAAGGTCAGGCACAGCCAGAAAGTGGTCTAGCTAAAGTAACGTGGTTGAACGAAAACGGTCGTTTTTATACGCAAACGAGTTTAGTTAAAGGTGATGAGTCTTTCTTGTTCACTCAAATTGGTGCAAATGACCCTCATTTTAACTTACGCAACGAAAACGGTTTTATTCGTCGCGTAGAGGCTCAAAAACAACATAAATTTATATCGGTATTAGAGCCTCACGGTGAATATAACCCAAGTAAAGAATATACATTAGAAGCAGTAAGTAGAGTTACAGGGCTTGAATATAGCGAGCAGGGCGATCTAACACTTGTTGAGCTTGAGATTAAAGGCAAGACATATTTAGTTGCTATCAACAAAGCACAAACATCAGCTAAAAACACATTCAATTATCAAAATAAAGAGTTCACTTTAAACGGCCGATTAGGCGTTTATATGATGAACAATAATCAGGAGTAAATAGGATGCAAAAGCAAAGCGCACACTTTTCATTTGGCAACGAGACCGAAATTGAAGATTTAGGAAATGGTCTAAAACGTCAAATGTTAGGTTATAACGAAGAGCTAATGGCTGTTAAAATTTGGTTTGAAAAAGGGGCTATTGGTTATAACCATGCTCACAGACATTCTCAAGTAACGTATGTTGTTGAAGGTGAATTTCACTTTAACATTGATGGCGTAACTAAAATCTTAAAACCGGGTGATAGCTGCTTAATCCCACCATTTGCTGATCATGGAGCTACCTGCCCAACAGGCGGAATCCTGATTGATACTTTTAGCCCAGCGCGTGAAGACTTTCTTGAGGATTAATTATGCAACTTAAAGGCTTACGTTGGTGGGTTATAGCGTTAATTGCGCTAGCTACCATTATCAACTATATAGATCGCCAAGCACTTAGTGTGCTTTGGCCTGATATTGTTGAGGATTTATTTCCTGATGAATCTGCATTAGAGCGTAAACAAATATACGCTAACATCTCAATTGTGTTTGTATTTGCTTATGCATTTGGTCAGGCAATTTTTGGTAAAATATTTGACTGGGTTGGTACACGTTTTGGTTTTGTTTTATCAATTGGTGTTTGGTCAATAGCAACCGTTGCGCATGCATTTGCACAGGGCGTAATGAGCCTTAGTATCTTTCGTGCCATTTTAGGTGTAGCTGAAGCCGGTAACTGGCCAGG
>NZ_AUTQ01000007.1 GCF_000498095.1 Pseudoalteromonas sp. TB64 | reverse complement strand
CTGAATAAATTCAGAAGCCTTTATAAACTAACCAGAAGATCGGTCAATGGATCGTTAAATATTTCTTAACTGATCGGCATTAACCTAAAGGTTGGCATTTTTTAAAATATTACAACAAAAAACCTTAACCATCATCTCTAATAGTTATTGTTGCAGAAGTCTGAACCCCTTTAGGCGTTTCGAATATAACGCTTAACAAACCTGTATTTGCATCGTTTGGATCTGTCTCACGACTAATCGTTAACTCCTCATAAAGAGCACGAGTAGAACTAGTTTCAAGCATAGTATAGTCACTACGCCCATCAAATTTACCATTAGCCGTCGACATAGATAACGTTGTCCCCGATGGAATTGGATTGTTATATCTATCAGAGTAATAAATACCGAATGTTAAGCTATCTAAAGCATTAGACCCAACACCTGAACTTAGATCGATTAAGTTAACGTCACAAAAATCATCTGTATCAGAAGGCTCTAATCCTAAAATTAATGTTTCAGTACTGACTCCATCTTCATCTGTAGCATCGCTTATAACATCGTTACAGCTTTCTATATTTAGAGTAGAAGTATTAGGAAATTTATTAGTAAGCTCATTTTTAGAAACAACAAAACGACTAAAAACTGCACTACCTGATAGTATAATTTGAAATGAATCTCTTACATCAATCAAGTCTTTTGTACATAAACTTGCAAATGTTGCATTTGCTGGAGGATTAGTTGCCGCTTCTGTACACAATAGGCCATTGTACTTGCCATCAGCTAAAGTATGCATACCATTCAAGTCAATATCAAAGCTCTCTTCAAAATGACCACCATTTGTATTTGTAGGGCTACACGGATCTGTTGAACTACCCTCTTGGCAAAAGCTAGCTTCTTTAGTGATTGTCGCTGTAACTGGGTCATAAATACCTGCTAAGCCATCATAAAAACCATTTTCATTGTGATCAACAAATGCCTCTGGTAAATCATAGCCACTGTAATACTCATTCGTATCAAAAAGTCCATTACCATTAATATCTATAAATGATTCTTGCCCTTTAGCAATAGCAAGTACTGTAATACGACCACCCAAAGGCACGCCTAATGGAGAGTCCTTAGCATTCAGTATTCCGTCAATACATGGTGCTGCATTACCAAAATATAAGTCACAATTTTCAGCAATACCATTCTTCCATTTAGTCTCTGTAAATGGTTTTGGATTTTGGTTACGCCATTGTGCATTACATGCACCATCAACAGTATTACATTCAAGCTGTGCATTAAATGCCGTACCATCTAAAGTACCTACTGCACCGCCTTCTGTAGTTAGGTAAACAGCAGTTCCATCGGGTACAGGGTTATTAAATTGATCAGCTAAGTAAACTGAAATTTCATTAATATCACCAATGTAATCAAGAGCCTCTATGTTTATAGTCGCTGCACCTGCAGTAAAACTGTTACCGTCAGGAAGACCTGAACTAATCGATACTAAATCAGAAACCGTAATGACTTGCTCATCAAGTGATACTAAAGAAAGTTCCCCTACAGGGCACGATACATTGTCACTTCTATCTGCTGCATCTTTTTGACACTCTAAATAAACATCTTGCCAACAAGTAACATCATCATTTTGATTTTCAGGAATTTGACTTTCAGGAATGTAACAAGCTTGTACTCGAACAGCCATTGGAACAAAGCCTGCATTTACCTGGACACGAGCTAAACCTTCAGCATCTGTAAACACACTCGAGTGCGATAAGCTTATTCCGCCATTAGTCGAACTTAAACGAAAGTCCATTCTGCTACTAACAACAGATTTACCAATTTTATCTTTTAATTTAAACGTAACTTCAGATGTTTCAGAGCGTGTTTGACCGCCAGTCCCTTTAAGTGCAATAACATTTTGTGTTGCATCTATAAATTCTATTGATTCAACTTCGGCAATTGATACCGGAATATTTATAGATTTAATAACCGGTGTACCACCCGTTAATACTGTTGCAGTAACAGTATCGCCCAATGATGCACTACAACCATCTGTACGGTATGTTGCAGTTGCTATACCGCTTATGCTTTTTGCTGTGGCATCCATTACAGATAAACCAGCTTGTGTACAATTAGAAGTAAATTCAACGTCTAAAGCTGATACAACAAGCTCAGAGTTACTGTCTAGTATTTCAACTGTAATTACAGTAGTTGCACCTGCAGCTAAAGGTTGATATTCACCGGCGATTGGATTTCCATTAGCATCTAATACATTGAATAAACCATTACTAATGTTAACTTGTAACTCTGCTGTAGATATTTCAAATGCTTTTTGGCTAGATGTTAGCTTAGATGTTGCTGTAATTTCGCCTGCACCGCTGTTAGCACCAGGTTGAAGTTTAAGTATTGCAAAACCAAAGTTATCAGTTAAAGCTTTACCAGATACAGGTAATAAACTGCCTAAGTCTGTAGAAATTTCGCTAATAATACCAACAAAACCATCACCAGAGCTCGTGTCTGTGACTTTTACTAGCACATCAATTAATTCGTCTGAAGAAAATTGATTAACAACAGTACAACCAAAAGCCGTATAAGTTTGCTCAAGTGATACTAAGTTTCTGTCATTATCCCAACCATCAGCACAGCCTTGTAATAATTTAATATCAACATCCACAACAGCTTCTTCCGTTGAGGCGTCGTCACCGTTTGATATAAAACCTAGCGTTTTTGTAACAGTTGAATCATCACCAACATAAGTTGCAGTGATTTCTCCTGCACCTTTAAAATCACCGCTGCTTAAACTAACAACGGCCTGACCTGTTTCATTTGTAAGTGCAGTACCCAATTCAGGCGTTATTTTACCTGTAAATTCGGTTGTAAAAGTAACTAGCTGTGATGTTAAAGGTTCACCATCGCTTGTTAGAGTTGCAGTCACAACCCCTTTATTATCTTTACTTACAGGATTCGAATCGGTAAATACCAACCCAGATTGATCAACGAGTGTAAGCTCTAAAGTAATAGAAGTACTAACATCTGTATCCGTACCTGTATCGCCGCCAACGGTGCCATCTTTTTCAATTGACCCCCCGCCGCCACAAGCTGTGAGTAAAAAACTAAGTAATGAAATACTGAGCAGTCGCGTTAAAGGCATTAACCTCTCCCTAGTGTTGTTATTATTAACCAAACGTTATTTACCTAATATTAACCTATAACTTAGTCTAAAATCTCAGTTTTTTGTTACTTTTTTCTATAAAATAATTTTAAATAAATACTAACTTTTTCTGTATAAATATTTCCAGACTGGTAGTCTATGGAAAAATTATAAAAGCAGATTAAGGTATATGTCTAAAATTAGTTCAATGGGTTTAACTACTCGCATCATGATAGGTATGGTGCTAGGTATTTTAGTAGGCTCTATATTTCAGGATATTTTAGCTGGTGAAGACGATTATCTAATTCCACTTGGGTTATTCTCTTTGCCAATTAAAGCCTTTTTTGTAGATGGTATTTTTCATATAGGTGGCGAAATATTCATCTCAAGTTTGAAGATGTTAGTTGTGCCTCTTGTTTTTGTTTCTCTTGTTTGTGGCACATGTAGCCTTAGCGACCCAAAAAAACTAGGTCGTTTAGGTGGTAAATCTATTGGTTTGTATTTATTAACAACAGCAATTGCGATTACCGTTGCAATAAGTTTAGCGTTATTGTTTAGCCCTGGTGAGGGTGTTCCATTACCTACAAATAATGTTTATGACGAAAAAGTAGCCCCTTCTCTCGCAAGTGTCATTATTGCTATGTTCCCGACTAACCCATTTGAAGCAATGGCTAAAGGAAATATGCTACAAGTGATTGTTTTTGCACTTTTATTTGGTGTAGCTATGGCGCTTAGTGGTAAAGCGGGTAATCGCGTTGCCACAGTTTTTGAAGACTTGAATACTGTAATCTTAAAGTTAGTTACTCTATTAATGAATATTGCACCGTACGGTGTGTTTTTCTTAATGGCTAAGTTATTCACTACAATTGATATTGATTTAATTGCAAAGCTCGCCCAGTACTTTTTAGTTGTAGTTGCTGCATTGCTCATTCATGCGTTTATTAATTACAGTGTTTTATTAAAAATATTTACAGGCCTAAGCCCTGTAAAGTTTTTAACTAAGATGAAGCATGCCTGTTTATTTGGTTTTAGCACATCAAGCTCCAGTGCCACAATGCCTATTACGCTCGAAACAGCGACTAAGAAATTAGGTGCGAGTAATTCTGTAGCATCATTTACAATCCCTTTGGGAGCAACTATTAATATGGATGGCACCGCTATTATGCAAGGTGTTGCTACCGTATTTATTGCCCAAGTGTATGGAATTGATCTTAGTGTGACTGACTATCTGACGGTAATTTTAACAGCAACACTAGCCTCAGTAGGTACCGCAGGAGTGCCGGGAGTTGGTTTAATTATGCTCGCAATGGTACTTAATCAGGTTGGTTTACCGGTTGAAGGTATCTCTATAATAATAGGTGTAGATAGACTACTTGATATGACCCGTACAGCAGTCAATATTACTGGTGATTGTATGGTTACATGTGTTGTAGCGAAGTCTGAAGGGGAATTAGATGAAACTGTATTTAACGACCCTAACGCAGCTAAAGATTTAGAAGACTACCACAAGTCACTCGACTAACTACCTTCTCTTTTTAGTTACAAAAAAACCTTGATGGTTAGCATCAAGGTTTTTTTATGTCAAAAATTAAATTAAGGATTAAGCGCTTTAAACTTAGAAAGTAAGCTAACACCGACTTTATTTACTCCACTGCTTAAACCAAGTGCTAATTTATCACTTAGTCCCTTTTTAACTTTGTATTTGATTTTATAAATTTGACGCTCATGTTGCTGCTCTAATAAAGCATCATCACTCGTTTTAATAATATCAACTAAACCTTTTTCAATCGCTTGAGTTGCAAACCAATGCTCACCAGTTGCTACTAAATCAATATCTAAACTAGGACGTTGACTGCTCACAAATGTTTTAAATAAATCATGCGTTTGCTCAATTTCTTCACGAAACTTTTCGCGTGCTTTATCTGTGTTCTCACCAAATAAAGTAAGAGTTCGTTTAAACTCACCCGCAGTTATTTGTTCAAATTCCACATCGTTTTTCTTTAATATTTTATTAAAGTTAGGTATTTGAGCAATAACACCAATAGAGCCTACAATAGCAAAAGGTGCGGCTA
>NZ_AUTQ01000006.1 GCF_000498095.1 Pseudoalteromonas sp. TB64 | reverse complement strand
AAAAGGCGGGGCTTCAACAAGAGGTAGCCGCAAAATAAAAAATGATAAACAGGGTGAATAAGACGCATCTGAATACCGTGAAAATAAAATAATAAACATGAAATAAAAAATTAAAGAGGCACAAAATACCTGCGTTTTGATTTTAATTCTAATAAGTACGATCCTACATTTAAAAAACAGGTGGGTCTTTAAAAGTAAAAGCCGAACTAAGTTCATTTAAAAACGACAAATGGGTACCAGACGAATGATAGAACGACACTATAAAGAAACGCATATGGAAATAGTCATTAAAGGTATTAATAGATTTGAAAAGCGAATACCAAGTAAGATAAATACCATTAAGAATACAAATAACGGTGAGGTTCTAGGTAGCTCTATCCAACACGCTTTAGATGCATTTGCAAGAGCAGTTCTGGCGGATCTAGACCGCTCGACACAATTGCGTTATCTCACGTTACTTAAAGAATTTGGCACAGCAAATTTTGAGTTTGTTATGCGTGTTGATGAAAAGTTCCCCGTTACTATTGATGGTGAAACCTTTGAATTGACGGGGGCTCGTAAAACTGATTTTGTGGATAACGATGCATGGTTAAATGCTTATTATAGCGCAGTCATTTTACGTGATCGCTCAGCAATTCACTCTTTGAGAGAAGTTGATGAAATCGTTTTTTTAAATGCGAATCTCAAGTGTAATACTTTTGATTTGGCGTTAGTTAATATTATGCAAAACTTATTTACCGGCGGTGCGGATATGGGGGACCTACTAGAAAAGGCATTATTAGCCGACGATCCTGATAATATCCGCTTACCTTATTCTTATCGTATTTTATTACCTTTAATAGCAGTGTACCGTTGTATTTTTACTCCTGATGCTGAGGCTGAATTTAATAGCGAAATGCGTGATGCAGTAGAAAAGCATAAAGATTTTTGGAAAAAAGATAGCAACAAAAAGCCAGGTTGGATTTCTTTGCCTTTAATTGCAGCAGCCGCGTTTGCTTACGACCGAAAGGGTTACAAATTAGATTTTGAAACTGATTACATCCCTCATTGGCTAGTGACAGGTGAATTTTTACCGGAAATAGCTAATAAAGATAAATAACCAAGACACATGCTTTAAATACCACAGAATAATTAGAATGACTGTCCAGTTTAGCTTGTCGCTATATGATTTTAGCGATAGATGTCGATTATCACGGAACATGCGCCACAGTTGCAGGCATTTTATTCGAGGATTGGCAAGATAGTGAAGCTGAAAATGTAGTAGTAACTAACGTAAGTGAAGTATGTGAATATGAAACTGGGGCTTTTTATAAAAGAGAGCTACCTTGTATTTTAAAGTTACTAAATGAGATTGAGCATAAGCCAGCAAAATTGCAGTGACACCCATCCTAGTTTTTGCCTAGTTTAATGTATTTCACAAAGTTGGCTAAGATTTATGAAAATGGAAAGAGTGTTCAATAGAGAAGGTGGATCACCTAGTACAACCCTGACATGGGTCCAGGAGGGTAAGCTTATTGAAATAAATTTGAGATTTGATGCAAGTGCAGTGTTTTCTAAAAAACTAAACTTAGTTTTTGTTGAAGCATATGCCGATATGGAAGTTCAGCTTTATAAGTTAAATGGTGAGTTTGTTGAAAAATACAAAATTGCTACTTTAAAACATTATAGTTTTCGTGGTTTAAACCAAAATATAAATTCTAAAACAGGCGTTTCACTATTATTCCACCCTGATACCAGTGAAGTTGGGAATGAATGGGGGGATATTGAGCAATATGAGTTTATAAAAAAGGATAATACTTTAGGAAAGTATCTTAATATTTATAGATAGAATCTACTTACTGTGAAACTGCATGATAAAAGTGAAGAAATTATAGACACCCATCCTAACCTTATATGAGCACTGACGAGGCTTGGTTGAAGGTAAGCTACCCGCAGAAAAACTTAAACTACTCAATAAAAATTAAAACAACAGCATGCAGTCATTTTCATGCGTGTAATATATGTTTAGCAGTAATCGTTTCTTAGTTAACGTGTGATGCCTGTGTAGCAACATAAAAAGAGATGAACGCTTGGCTAACAAAGTAGATTTAGTAGCACAGCTTTGTTGGTTCAATAATGATGGCTGTTTATTTAATAGGTTATAAAAGAAAGGTGTTGGTTGGGAATTTGTAGGTATTGCGTTTTGTACCTTGGGTATCGACCCAATTTATGAAGGGCTTGTCGATTACATAGAAATATAGCCAGCAAATTAAAATTGGCGTGAAAACACTCCGCTTTCTTTGTGTTTTGCTACGCAAAGTATACAATTTCAACATAATTGTCTTAATAAGGAATATTTCAATGGATAAAATTTCAGCGAACACACCCTATAATTCCTCAGAAATTTACCCGTCAAAGCAAGTTTCAAACGCTTTACCTAAAGAGGTTGCTGAAAAAGATACTGTGCAGCAGGAAACTGACCAAAGTGTAAAGGTAGATATATCTGAAGAAGGGAAAGAAAAAAGCCTAGAAGATAAAAATAAAGAAGCGTTACGGAAATTATTAGGTAAGGAAGATGTAAATCAGGCATCACAATCTGACGAAGCCCCCCTTGATGAACAGATTGCTGAAATACAAGAAAAAATTGCAAAATCACTTAAGGAAGTTGCATTGTTGCGAAGTAAAGATGATGAACAGTCACAAGCTAAAGTAGAGATGCTGGAAGCAGAAATTACAGGGCTCAATACTCAACTTATTGAATTATTAAGACAGCAATTAGAATCGTCTAAAAACTAGGCTAAAAACCTGTGATTAGCTTTAGATGATCTCGCTATAATGCTCAGTTATTAAAAAATATAACCTCACAATCAGGTTCCCACAGTCCTCTTGTGGGGCAGTGCAGTAAAAGCTATTGAGCTAAAAAGTAGCGAAGACAAGTAACTTTATTTTTGTACTTTTATTTTCGTACTTTCATTTTTAGTTTATGTTCTTATATTTTTTATATCAAAGCCAATTCTAAATAAAAAGCAGAAACTAGTTATGTATATCATGAACTTCGTATGTACCCACTATGTAAATTAGCAATCATTGCTTTAGTCGTATTTTCCATTTATAACAAGGTAAGTTAGTTATATTTTACAGAAAAAGGTATTTTGAGCTTTTTTACATAGCTTAATTTTACTTAAGAGCGGATTGCAGATACTCAACGATTATGATGTCTGAAATCAATATTTTATCCCTTTGATTTTAGGAGAAGGTATGGGAACTTTAAGTGACTTTGTGATAGCAGATGAATCTGAAGCAAAAGCTATCGGTGAGTCTATTCAACCTTCAGACACCTGGTCTACGCTCACTGGATGGAGAGGTATGGATCCGATTAAACTATCCACGCTTTATTGTTCTATGAGCGGTGAGACTTATAGCAATGATTTACAGAAATCGTTTAGCTTAGTTGGTGGAGATAAGTTTGAAGGTCCGTGGGTATTTTTATTTTCAGAGAACATTAAAAAATGCTTTGCACAATTTGACTCAACTGGACTCAATGATGTGGCGAAGTTGTGGGCTTCAACAGAAGAACTAAAAATGGATCGTTGGAATGTTGAAGATGCAGAAAAATTTATCGAGCAAATAACGGAGCAAGCGAAAAAGGCATTTGAGGCTAACAAATCATTGTTTTTATGGCTTAGTTTGTGACACAGCACAAACCAAGTTATGGGGCCGTTTTTCTATCGTTAATTTTGTGAATTGTTGAGCTGTTGTTGTAAAAAGTTATAAAGGGTTAGATATTTCAAATGGAATCTTGCAGAGAGTGGCAGTCTCATTATGCAAATTTTGATGAAAAGCACGCGGGTAAAGAATTAATTAAACATATTTATTTTACTATTGAGTGCAGCTATTTTGGTGTTAAGAGCCAAAACAGGAATTTATAAAATGCTTAAAAATGAGCTAACGACAGACATTCAAAAATGGGTGGATGAATGCGGGCAAGGTAAGCATCAAGGTTTAATACCAACCCCTGCACATGAAAATTCGATTTGGGATACCGATTTTATACCCGAACGATATGCAAGCATCGAAAAAGCGTTAATCGAATCGCAAGCTCGTCGATTAGGCATAACTATTCCACAGGCTTTAATGGAGCAGCTATTAATCCAAAATGGTGGTGAATTGGATGAATGCGTACAAGATCTTTTTAATAATGCCACGATCAACTGGACTAATGCGACTGTCGATGGAATTGAGACCATTGATTCTTGGGAGCATGGAGATGAGTGTAACTGGTTTGATAGTGTTGAGGGTATTCAAGATAAAAACTTACTGATTATTATTACGTCACACTCTGAGTCACAGCTGTGTCTTGATTATCGTAAAAATGGACCTAGCGGTGTGCGAGCGTTGCTTATATTGACGTGAGCATGAATCCGATCGCGGTTTTAATTATTGCTGACACTGTTGATTATTTTATCCGCTCTATTGTTGCAGCCCGCTAAGGCGAAGCTATATATTAAAAATTAATTAACGTTGGTTCTCGGCTAGGCTAATTAATAAAAATTTTATAATAGAACCAATTATATAGGTTAATAATGACTTTGTTAGATTCAATGGCAATTACACATTTTGAAATTGTTAAAGATTACATAATTGCAATTACGTTTGCTGATAAAAAAATTCAAGTAATAAACTTTGAACCCGTAATTGGCGTTGGCTGGATGCAAAGTTTAAAAAAACGTGAATACTTTAATCAGGTGTTTTTAAACGATGTAGGGAACTTAGAATGGCCTGAAGGGCAAGATTTTAATCCAGAAGCTTTATATGACTGGGAGAATTTTGAACAGGCGTATATTGACGATTTAAATAATCAAATAGCTAATTAAACCGCTTCAAAACACGTTTAACCTACTTGGATTATAATAATTAGTAGCGTTTTATATATAGACTTACAAAATACCCTCATCTTTAAACGATGTTTCAATTTCATCAGTATGTGGCTTAAACGACTTAACTCCCAAGCCATAAAACCCTTACTCAAAACTGATATTTTGCTCTAAAAAGTAATCTTCAATTTCATTGGTATGGGGCTTAAAAGCTTTCCAGCGCCCAATTGCTTTATTGTTAAGTGGTTGGCGTACTTGCATTTTACTTGCAGTAGAAACCGGTGCGGTGTTTAAGTGAAAATCTATACACTGCGGTTGCCATTCTAAATTACAAAAGCTTATTAACTCTTTTATTTGTTGCTCGGGATTTGCTACTAGTTCTTCGTACTTTATTAGCTTTATATTGCTGTGCAGGCTGCAAAAGTGCTGTATTAATTTATAAAAGCAGCTGTAAAATTTTGCGGTGTCGAGTAAATCGAGTGAGTAGGCGTAATACGGGTTATTAATGGTAAATAATTGGCGGTAGTTACCAATACAGGTATCCATTGGGTCGCGCAGCATACAAATAATTTTAGCGTTTGGCAGTGCTTTGGTTATTAAGTCGATATAAAAAAAGTTAAACGGCAGCTTATCAATAAAGTGTTTATGGCTGCCTGTTATTACGCGTGTTGCGTTTAAATAGGTGCTACCAAGCTGATTAAAATCAAGATCATAAGCTTTATTTAGCGTTTGTGTGTCGAGCACATGAGGTGTTTGTGTTTGGCTTAGCTTTTTGACACTTAGGCCAAAGTCTTGTAATTCACCAGCTGATTGCACGTCGCTGTGGCTCGATATTATACGCTCAACTAGTGTGGTGCCAGAGCGGGGCATGCCCAATACAAAAATAGGTTCTTGCGTTGGGTTACCTTGTACAGGCACTTGTTTGTGCTGTTCACTTAAGAGCTTAATATGTTCAAATAACTCAGTTGAGCTTTTATGATCAAACGGCTGTATAGCTCGTTTTGCCTCTTTACCTTGTTTTAAGGCGTTAAAAGCCTCTGAAAATTCACCAAGATCTTGATACTCTTTTGCCAAAGCATGCCCAATATGCAGTTTTGCATCGGGGTGTGTTACTTGCTCAAACGCGCTTTTTAAGCGTTCAATATGATTGTTTTGCTTACTTACTTTAGTTAAATCACTTAATGCAAAATGGCTTTGATGATGCTGTGGGTTGAGCGCTATGGCATTTTGAAATGCATGTTGTGCTTTATCAAATAGCCCTAAAAATTTAGCGCTTACACCATAGTTATAATAAAACTGAGGTTGAGCTTTGTTAGCTACTTTAGCCAGTTTAATAGCGCACTCAAAGTAGTTAAGTGCTTGTTCGTGAATGCCTGCTTGAGTAAGTGCAACGCCGAGTGTGTCGGCATCAAGTGCTTTAGTTATTTGCTTTAATGACACTGATAGCGCGGTGTTTTTTGCTTTTTTTAACTCGCCAGTAAGTGCGTAACATTTAGCAAGTTGCGCGGTATATTCAATACTTTTGCCAAGGGTGAGGGCTTTTTCGATGAGCTTTATTGCTTTGTGTATTTGCCCAACAGTTAAATTAACCATGGCAAGCAAAAAATACCCATCAGCAAAGTCTGGTTTGAGTGTGACTAATTCTACCAAGGCTTTGTGTGCTTGCTCTCTTTTACCTTGGTTTAAAGAGTGAATAGCGCTTTGATGAAGTTGCTTTAAGTTTGGATGCATGGCTTTTGTTATTATTTTTTAGTTATGGTTTTGAATAAAATAAAAAGGCTCAAATAAATTTGAGCCTTAACACATTGTTTAAAAGTTACATTGTTTGAAATTTACGCTATTTAAAAGTCGCTTAAATTATATTTCAAATTTATAGTTAAATTTAACACCCACTGTAATTGGGCGGTTAATATAATGACCATAGTTACGTTGTATTTCAGCGCCATTAGCTGATGTTATATCTGCATCTGAGCGACGAACGGATGTAACTGCGTATTTGTTGAACAGGTTATCAACATATAGGGTAGTTGACCATGCATCGGCTGTTAATTTAGCTGATATATTACTTAAACTGTAACCCGGTAATGTTTCGCCGTTATCATGAAGTCCTACTCTTGAAAGTACATCGCTTTGCGCAGTTAAACCGTAGTTAATATCAAGGGTTTTATCGCTTAGCACTTCTGTTTGATAGTTTACACCCATCGAAAATTGATTTTCAGGCGAGCCAGGTAAACGGTCGCCGTCTTCTGCGCCATCGGTACCGTCGGCATTAAACAAAAATGGTGCATCTGATGTTAGCTCTGCTTTTGTATAGGCGTACGTTGCATAAACTGAAAACGAGTCAGATAAAATTGCACGGGTCGAAATTTCTACCCCTTTTGCATTAGCACTGCCGGCGTTTGAAAGGTATGGCAATTGCCCAACTTCGGTTGCACCTGTTATTTGTGCATCATCCCAGTCTATGTTAAATAATGCGGCGTTAAAGTGTAGTTGGCTTCTAAACCACGTGCTTTTAAAGCCTAGCTCGTAGTTTGTAGTGGTATCGGCATCAAATAACAATTCGTCAGGTTGACCACAGCCGGTTTGTTGATCCGCAGGTAGTGGATCAGGGCAAGACACTAACCCATTTGAACCACCAATTCTAAAACCTTCGCTTACAGTTACATAGCCCATTACTGAATCGGTGAACTGATACTTAGCATTAAATTTAAATAAGTTACCGTTATCGCTGGCTTCATCTTTTTCAAATGCAACAGTGATTTCATCAGGACCCGCGCCACCATACAATGTATTTGCTAGTGGGAAGTCAAAAGCCGCTTGCGATTCTACATCGTATTCGTAAAAACGCGCGCCAATGGTAATATCTAACTTATCAGTAACTTGGTAGCCAACTTCACCAAATAGTGCAGACTCAGTGACGGTGCTTTTTGTAAGCTCTAAGTATTCTAATGAGTCAGGTCTTAGTTGTTCGCCACCAAAGTTGTCTATGGCAAATTGATCAAAGCCAGGCGTAAACTCTCTGCTTGATGCTTCGGTTTCTGTTTTGTTGTAAAAGCCACCCACAATCCAGTTCAAATCGCCGTCGCCTTGCGACACTAAGCGAATTTCTTGGGTGAAGGTATCTTCTTCGTCAATTTCACGGGTAAATGTTGAAAACGAAGGAAACTCTTCATAGCCGTAATCAAGACGAATAAGTAAGTCTGTTTGGTCGCGTTGACCGTCGGCATCAAAGCTCGAAATACCGGTTGCCGATACGAGCTCTGCAAAGCCTAAGTCGGCTTTTAGCTCAAGGCTTAGTAATTGATCTTCTTTTTCGCGAGGCTCTTCAAAGCGATAAGCTGATTCGTATTTGCCTATTACGTCGCTTAAACCGTTGTTTGCATTAAGGCTGTTGTAATGAACGATTGAGCGACCTTCGCTGTCTTGGTTTTGGTAAAAGTAGTTAAGCGTACCTTCAAACGATTCATTTGGTTTAAAGCGTACAGAAATACGACCTGTTGTGGTGGTTTCGCCGTTGGCATCTTTTACATTTTTAAGGTTGTTGTTAACCGCTGAGCTATCGCTCCAATCTGGATCTGGCAACGATACGCCAGGTTCGCGTACTACGTAGCC
>NZ_AUTQ01000005.1 GCF_000498095.1 Pseudoalteromonas sp. TB64 | reverse complement strand
GTGTATGTGTGTTTTTAAATACAAAGTCGCCGTTTGGCGCAGAAATATTGCACCACAAACCCGCTTTTAATGCGCTGCTGAGTAAGCCAGTAAAGCGCCCTTGCGTATTTGTTTTGATTAGTAAACGCACTAAACCTGTATTTTTAAATTGTTGAGCGCTTGAAGCCACGGTAAAAACGCGTGTTAATAATCGCCCATTAATTTCAAGCGTTAAGCTAATGTGCTGCCCTGGCGTATGTGCTGGCCATTGTTTGCTTGGCTTAAGTTGCACACTTAAAAAGCCACCATTAAGTACCGTCGTATTAACAACTTGCGCTCTAAACTGCCCTGCACGCCACGCAGGTTTAAACACCTGCATTATTGGCTCTATATAGCCTGCAAAACTTTGATGGTGTAAAAACCATTTTGAAAATTGGTTTAATACTTTAATTATCATCACTATTAATCTCTTGGGTCGTAAAATACTTAACGTTTGAACTTACACGTGTACGCTCAAACTTCAGCGCACAAGTGTACGCTGAAATTTTTAGTTTTCAACCCCAGTAGAGTAATTATTCAATTTTTTATTAGTGCTAATTGCTAAAACAATTTTCTGTTAAAAGATCATCATATAAAAATATAAGTGTGTGTTTTTCATTCAACTCAACACTTAACAAATTTATTTATGCCATGTTAAGGTTATGTAAGATTGGATTAATTTTGGAAGCCATAATGATAAATTTAATGTCACATAACACACTCCCTAAACTAATACTTACGGGCTTAACTGTTGCTATGTTTGCTATTAATGCACCCGCAAATGCACAAAGCGATTACATAAAAAACTATAAAGAACTCGATACTTTACCGCTTAACGTTAACGCAGTAACAGCGGCAGAAGGCATAGTTATACCTTGGGCTATTGAGCCTTTAGCTAATGGTGATTTGTTAATATCTGAGCGCAGTGGAACGTTATACCTATTACCTAAAAATACAACTACGTTAGCTAAGGTTTCAGGGCTGCCCAACATTGATGCTAATGGTCAAGGTGGATTGCTTGATTTAGCACTACACACCGATAGTAAGCAAAACCAATGGCTGTACTTTAGTTACTCAAGTAGTGAGGGCAAAGGCAGCGGAAGTAACACCGCCCTAATGCGCGCTAAGCTAAGTAGCGATCATACGCAGTTATCGGAACAGCAATTGCTATACAAAGGCGAGCATAATAGTACCAAAGGCCAGCACTACGGCAG
>NZ_AUTQ01000004.1 GCF_000498095.1 Pseudoalteromonas sp. TB64 | reverse complement strand
TTGTAGCCGATACAAGTATCTCGTCAGACGATAGCGGTTTAATTCAACTTGTTGGCGCATTAAATGACAATGGCTTAACAAAAACAGCTAATGATCTTGTTACTGATGAAGATAAAACAACGTTTATTGGTGTAGGTTTCTCCGTCGATTATGATAATTTCTTGTTTGATGCCGAATACACTGAATTTGAAGTAGAAGACAGTATTTTAGCTAAGCAGTCTCAGTATTACGCATCTGTTGGTTACCGTATCGACAGTGTTATTGTTCATTTTACATATGAAGATAATGATGATGAACATGACTCATCACGATTTGATACCATTGAATCTATACCTAGCTTAAATGCTGCGGTAAATGGCGCCTTAGAAGGAATTCGTGCACAAAGTAATGTTTACACTATTGGCGCACGTTACGACTTTCACCCATCTGCTGCATTTAAAATAGACTTCAGTCGTTTTGATGATGATATTACTAATACAGAAACTGATATAGTGGCTGTTGGTGTAGATCTTGTCTTTTAATTGGAGCTTATGATGAAAAAATTAATTTTAGTTACTGCACTTTCATTGTGCTCAATGAGTGTATTTGCAGACGTTGCAGTGATTGTTAACCCAAGCAATGCTAGCTCTGTAGATGCTGACACAATAAAAAAGATTTATTTGGGAAAAAGTAAGTCATTTAGTAATGGCGATAAAGTTAACCCTGTAAATCAAGACGGTACGCCTGTAGCAGATGAATTTAACGACAAAGTTGTTGGTAAGTCTAGTAGTCAGTTAAATGCATATTGGTCAAAGCTAATATTTACAGGTAAAGGTACTCCGCCTGAAAAGCTTACATCAGACCAAGCTGTTATCGATTTTGTTGCTGCTAATGGTAACGCAATTGGCTACGTTGATAGTTCTAAAGTGAGCGATAAAGTAAAAGTAATTGCTACTTTTTAAACGTAAAAGTTAATATAAAAACCATTTGGTTAATGCCAGTCAGTTAACAGCTGACTGGCGTTTTTTATTGAGGTATTTGCTGGGTTTTGGTTTCACACACCTCGGATACGCCCGTTCCCGTTTTATCGGCAATATGTAATGTTTAACTCGAGCTTGTAATTACTCTATTGATTTAGGTATACGTCCTGCATTTTCTATAAACATTGGATGAATCAGGTTAATAATACTAATAGCACACGTCGAAAGACTCAGGTGTTTTGCATATATTCTAGGCTTTTTCTGCGCCATTTCCACCATCTGGTATCGAAGCAAGTTATAGCTCAACTACGCCCCATAATTCTTGTGCTATCGTTTCAGGTTTCTTGCTACGTAGCGTGAAGTGACTATTCAGTAAGGTTTGTTCTATTTATCGCTTGTGCTGTTGCTTTTAGCTTGATGAGTTTGTCTTGACGACCTAAAGAGCGAACAATTTCATATTGCATGCCTTTTCTCATCGGTTGAAGCCAATGCCTATTCCCCCCCAGCATGTTGCCAACGATTGAGTAAGCCTAGAGAATAGAAGTCTCTATCAAATAACGTCAGTGAGTTATCGGATGTTGCCTCAATTAAGTCTTCAGCCAACACCATTTCACTAGTGTGACAACTATCAAAGGCGCTCCCCATTAATAAATGGCTAGTTAACTCCATCAAACACACCATGCGAACTTGAGGGAAAGCCGTGTCACCATACTGATTTTTCACGCGGAGAATGCGTGTTGATTTTCAGCGGTATCTGGTGTGCGCCAAATGACACCATCAACGCCCGATAGTGATAACCCGCACCGTGTGGGATGGCTCGTATCAACATTCACATTTGCTGACTTTGCTCAAAAACCTGTTTAATGGCATTAGCCCCAAACCGCTGTCTAGCCTGTACAATCGCACAGGGTGCAACGAGTTCTTTTTTACCTAGTAAAGCGAGCCCTAATTTACTGACGATACTCCACAGTGGGTCTTCACGATAAAACGACATACAAATGACTATCCAAACAGCCATCTCAACAGGAAACCTTCTTTTCCTTATCGTTACAACACCTGCGGTTTCTGCGCATTGTTTGATAGATTCAGGATATAAAAATAGCTCAGTTGACCTAAGCCTTCTGAATTGGGCGCGTAACCATTGGCTAGAGAAAGTGCAGTAGTGAGTTGCAAAATAAAAAGCTCCTGAATAAATTCAGAAGCCTTTATAAACTAACCAAAAGATCGGTCAATGGATCATTAAATATTTTTTAACTGTTCAGCATTAACTCGTCGATGGTTTTTTGTGTCAATAATTAAAATTACTCAATTCTAAATTTAGCTGTCGCATCCAGTAAATTATCAGATAAGTAATGTAGATTTTTGGCTACATCGCGCACAGCAAGTAATGAATCCATAGTATCTTCAAACGATACATGCATATTTGAGACATTCTCAACAACCATAGCTGCAACCGATGTTTGCTCTTCTGTCGCAGCAGCTATTTGCGAATTCATTCCATTAATTTCTAGCATTTGTTCGGCTATTTTTTCAATCGAAATACCCGTTTTTTCTGCTGCAGTCGCATTATCTGTTGCCATATCTCGTGCAGAAGTCATCGCTGTCACAGACTCATTGGCT
>NZ_AUTQ01000003.1 GCF_000498095.1 Pseudoalteromonas sp. TB64 | reverse complement strand
CCCTTCCGGCACAATTAAAACATTGGCAGTTAGAGGCAAGCCATGGCGATTTACCTAAATGGCAAAAAGTACTTAAAAACTTGCCAGAGGTGGCGACTTCGCACGTTGATATTTCTACTAAGGTAGAAATTGGCGCCGCTGGCGAAATGAGTGATGGCGAGCAAAAGCAAACCATGCATTTATTAAAACGCATGATGCCATGGCGCAAAGGCCCATTTAGTGTGCACGGTATTGAAATAGACACAGAGTGGCGCAGTGATTGGAAGTGGGACAGACTCCTCCCTCATATTGAGCCATTAAAAGGTCGCACTGTTTTAGATATTGGTTGTGGCTCTGGTTATCATTTATGGCGTATGCGCGGTGAAGGCGCAGAGTTTGTAGTGGGTATTGATCCGTCTGATTTATTTTTATGTCAGTTTCAGGCAATTAAACACTACAACCCAGACGAAAAAGTACATTTACTGCCACTAGGCGTTGAAGCATTACCCGAGCTTAAAGCGTTTGATACGGTTTTTTCGATGGGCGTACTTTATCATCGTCGCTCACCTATCGACTTTTTAGCACAGTTAAAAGCCCAGCTACGCCCCGGCGGCGAACTCGTACTTGAAACGCTAGTAATTGAAGGCGACGAAAATACAGTACTAGTCCCTACTGATCGCTACGCTAAAATGCGCAACGTTTGGTTTATTCCAAGTACTGCAGCATTAAAACTCTGGATGGAACGCGTTGGCTTTAAAGATGTGCAAATAAAAGATTGCGCTATTACCACGCTTGAAGAGCAACGCAAAACCGATTGGATGGAAAACGAATCGTTAATCGACTTTTTAGATCCAAACGATACAAGTAAAACAATTGAAGGCTACCCCGCTCCACTTCGAGCCATATTAACCGCAAAAGCATAGCTGTTAATTTAACGCCTTTAATACTAAAAAAACGCCTACGGGCGTTTTTTTTGTTTATTTAAACAACAGACAGCGGACAAGTGTCCTTGTTAATTATTTCAAAATTACATTTGAGCTAGCCGCGACCTTGCAATTGTTGTAAAATACGCGCGTTTCTAAGCAACCCAAAACAACTATTTTGAGGAAAACCTGTGAGCGAACAAAAACAGTCTCTAAGCTATAAAGACGCGGGCGTAGATATCGACGCTGGTAATGCACTTGTTGAGCGTATTAAAGGCGTAGTTAAAAAAACTCGTCGTCCTGAAGTAATGGGCGGAATTGGTGGTTTTGGCGCACTTTGCGAAATTCCTGAAGGCTACAAGCAACCAGTATTAGTTGCAGGCACAGATGGCGTTGGTACTAAACTACGTTTAGCAATCGACTTAAAAAAACACGATACTGTTGGTATTGATTTAGTTGCAATGTGTGTAAACGACTTAATTGTTCAAGGTGCTGAACCCCTGTTTTTCCTAGATTACTATGCAACTGGTAAACTAGATATAGACACAGCAGCTGACGTAGTTACAGGTATTGGCAAAGGTTGTGAAATTTCAGGTTGTGCCCTAATTGGTGGCGAAACAGCTGAAATGCCAGGTATGTATGATGGTGAAGACTACGACATGGCAGGCTTTTGTACCGGCGTTGTAGAAAAATCAAAAATTATTGATGGCACAAAAGTAGCGGCAGGCGATCAGCTTATTGCACTTGCTTCAAGCGGTCCTCATTCAAATGGCTTCTCTTTAATTCGTAAAGTACTTGAAGTGTCAAACGCTGATACAAGCGCTGACTTTGAAGGTAAAACATTAGGCGAAACCTTACTTGAGCCTACGCGTATTTACGTAAAACCTTTACTTGAGTTATTTAAAAACGTTGACGTACATGCGCTTTCACATATTACTGGCGGCGGTTTTTGGGAAAATATTCCACGCGTATTACCCGCTTCAGCAAAAGCTGTAGTTAAAGGTGATAGCTGGCAGTGGCCACCAATTTTTAATTGGTTACAAGAAAACGGCAATATTACTACACACGAAATGTACCGTACATTTAACTGTGGTGTAGGCATGGTTTTAGTAGTCCCTGCAGACAAACTTGAGCAAAGCTTAACAATGCTAAAAGACTTAGGCGAAAATGCATGGCACCTTGGTGAAATTCAAGATGCGGCACCAGGTGAAGAGCAAGTTGAAATTGTAGGTGGTGCTAAGTAATGGCACCGACTCGTCTGGTAGTTTTAATCTCAGGTAGTGGCTCTAATTTACAA
>NZ_AUTQ01000002.1 GCF_000498095.1 Pseudoalteromonas sp. TB64 | reverse complement strand
GCTGCCAGTGTATTTAGCGTCGGGGTCGTTAGTTTTTTTTAGTAAGGTTGTGAAATCTTCATAACCGAGCTTAGTTCCGTCACTTGTTTTATCAAAGCGTTCAACAACGAACGTTTCTAAATTTTCAGATAAGTATGTTTTTGGTGGCTCAAGTCCACAATGGCGAGCTGCTTCCATACATACAAACTCGTTTACCGTAAGTAATGGAAACTCTGTATCGAATGACTTCACTATTAAATCTTTCTGCGGAATTGTTCTGTCGGTTTTAATGGTTGAGGCGTTAGGTATGCTTACTTTCGGTTGTACGCCTGCCAACGAGTTTTGTAGGTAGTACTTTTCTAATAACTGAGGAAAAAGTGGTGCATTGCTGTTATAAGTCAAAATATCGCTCAAAGATACAGGCTCAGCTTCTGGTAAGGTAAGCTCACTTTTATATGAAAGCATGCCAATGCCTTGTGTGCTCTGTAAAGCAAGTAAATACATGTCGTTTACTTTGGCGTATCTCGCTAGTTTTTCTGCAATGAATCGACGGTTAAAGCCTTCTGGCAAGTTTTGTGAAAATATAGGGTGAAGAGAACCCGATGAGTAACCATCCATACCTTTTTTAGTCATAGTAAGTGATACGTTTAGGTTTTCTTGTGTTGGCTGGTAATGATGTACTGAGCCATGTGTTAGTACGCCAACTTCAGCATAGTCAGTGCATACTGTTATATTTGTAATTTTATTTGGAAGCTGTGGTGTGCCACTCATTAGTCATCCTCCGAGAATATATCTTCAATGGTATCCCAGTCTGGTAGAGAGTGTTGTTTTGAAGTAACTTCAAATTGTAAATCAACTGCATCAAGGAGTCGCTCAAATATATCGAATGAACCAGTAAAGCGACCGTTCTCAATCTCGGAAATCGTTGTTTTATTAATTCCCGCGATCTCTGATAGCTTTTGTTGCGTGTAGCCTAAAGCTTTCCTGCTAGTACTTATTTGTTTGCCAATATCTGCTCTACTCGACATATATTCACTTATTGAATGTTAGCTATATAGCTAATATATTAGTATATAACTCCTATATTAGCTATATAGCTAATAAAAATTATCAATATTTCACAGGCATTGCATTATTTATATAAGACGGTTTAGCTTAAAAAACCAAACCGTCAACCGTTGACGGTTACTACCAATTAAACTTAAAGGCTTTATTAATAAGTAAGAACTGTTTTTTTGCTTCACTCATATGCTGGTGGAAGTAGGGAGCTTTTACTACCTTCGTGTGGATATGAAAATGGAGGTGTTGACTATCAGTATCTTTGTAATATGCATCAAGAGCCGATTGGATAATAATAAAGCTATCCACGCCATAGCACTCAAGAACACGATATTTAAAGCATTCTAATGCAACTCTGTGTTGCGCTATTAATGCGTTTAACTCGCTGCTATCTGTATTGTTTAGTTTAGTCATATCGAACAACTGAAGATATGCTTCGATAGAGTATTCTCTTAACTCTGGATCATAGCCTTGTATGACGTTCCAACCAGCTCCATTTTTGATAGGGTTAGTACGTACGGCAAGTTTGCCTTCAGTTGTTTTTGCGCCTGTAGAGCGACCACCATGCAATTTACATCGACCATTACGCTTGTTACCCAAGCGCTTACAGGGATTACCTGAACGTGCTTTAGCCCCGCACTTGGGTAGACTGTCTAAATCAAACTTACTCATTTTTTGCCTTTTTATGATCGATCATGTTCGGTTTTTTTCGGTTCATGGGCTTTGATTTTAGAAAAATTTATTTTCTTTAAAGTTTTTAAAATCGAATGTTTATATGCTTACCACCATGGGGGTAAACATATAAATCAATGGGTTATATTATTTTAATGCCACGTAAAGCGATCACTTAATAGAGTTTTATGTTGTCTGTTCGCGTAAAGTGAACGATCACCTTGTATGTGTATGCTTCGGTTCATAGAGTGCTGCAAGAGTAAGTGATCGTTATTAACTTGACTAGGGTGATCGCTGTGCTGTAATAAGTGATGGAGTTTAGTTTGTATTAATTGTGAACCATTAATACCAGACCATTTTTTTAGTGACTCTATACCACCAGCTTTTGAGTTATTTGACCTTATTAGATTCGCCTCTTTATTTTGCTGATATGTAATAGCTGGGTTTACAAATATTGTATCGTTTAAGCGTCTGCCAACGTGCTCCTTAGAGTATTCAAGTTTACTAAATAAGTAATTATGCGCCTTAATGTTCGCTTCCTTTGTGGCACGTTTAGTTAAATAACTTAAACGGTATAAAGCTGGTTCTATACTAAGCTTATTACCCCTTTGCATTAGGTAGTATGGATGTTTAACGAATGAGGTCGAACCTAGGCCTTCAGATTCCCAAGCATGCTTTAATTGGTAGGTTAGCTTACTGCTATGCTTTATTTTATGCCCACTTAGTAACACAGCTAAGTGATAATGTTGATTTGATGATGTGTCTTTTTCTCTAGCGCATATGTAGGTTACTTTGCAGCTATATTGTTTTGTGAGTATCGATAACTGTTTTTTAATAAACTTTAAGAATGCTTGATTATTAATAGAATAGGATTTAGTACTTAAATCTATTCTTACTACTAACACTTTAGAGTAGTGAGAAAGCATGCATTCACAATGCTTAAACACTTTAGTTAATGCTTTAAAGTCTTGTTGTGGTGCTTTTTTACTACGCAATACACGATAGCTATGATCTTTGTATATAAAATTTACTGAGTTTGCTGTCGTTATTTTAAAGGTCATTGTTATATCTATTTGGTTTAGTTATTAGTAAGTATCTTTCTTATATTATTTAATATCCGCTGCGAAGGGATAAGCGTTTTATAAATAAAAGCTCTTTTAAAATAATAAGTAAGATGTATTTATTGATTGTTGGGTTGAGTATTTTTACTGATCAATTTGCTTCAAAGTGCGTCATCAGCAGGCAAAAAAAAGCAGGTTATTTACCTGCTTTTGAGTGATTTTTAGCTAGCCAATTTTTATAATCTTGAAAATGCCACATGGATCGCCCATTTATTACATGGGCTGGTGGAGGAAAGTGGCCTGCCTTTATCCAACGCCCAAGTGTTGATCTGCTGATGTTAAGAAGCTTCTGCAATTCAGGCTTCTTAATCATTCGAGCATCGTCAATATACATAGCAAGGTCTGGCAGGGGGTTATTGATCATAAAGCTGAGTTCATGTTGATGACCTCGCGGGATTGCACAAATTCTAGAAGCTCACTTAGTAGCCAGCACACTCTATCGCTATCAGCATGCAGTTTACGTCGTTTTGGGAATAACCCTTTTTTCTCTAATGCCCATGCGCTTGTTCGTGAAACTGATGTGATTTTTACGCGCTCGGCTTCTCTCACTAGGCGGTCAGTGAATTGTGTTGTTGGTGCTGTTAGTTGGTTCATATTGGTTTCTCCGGTTCATCATTGTTGATGGGAGAATTATGAAAGAATATAAGGATAGAAAAGCCCTACTCACTAAGTGGGTAGGGCTTTTTTTTACTGTTATCAACTGAAATTTAAGAATAAATTATTTTAATTTATTTTAATTTATTTCTAATTTCTGCAGTGTTGTATTTTTTCTTTAGCAACTGGCTGAGTTTTATGGGATATGCCTTACCCTTTTCACTTATCAGCTTAGGCTTAGGCAAGTGATTTTTGATATATGCTTCAGTATCTTCACATCTTTTGAATATATGAAAACACTCCAGCTCCTTATTTTTAATATAGAAATCGTAAATAACAGGATGTATCGCTTGAGCTAGAATCTTTTTAGATAGCTTACCGTAATCCCCGACTGAATCTAGGTAATTAGCCATTTCCAATATAAGCGATTTGAGTGAGTCAGTCTTTGCTGCTGTTTTTATTCCACCAGCTTGCGTATTAAGTACACCTTTTTGGAAACCTCTTTCAGCATGCTTTTCCAGATTAACTCTCATATCATGAGCGCCAGCATGATAGCCGATAAGAAGAGCACTGGTTAAAGCATCACTTAGCTGATGTTCGCTAGAGTCGTAAGATAAGCTCAGAGTATTAGAAATATTTTTCAGCTCGTTATCAACTTCTCTAAGCATTGTGTGTTCATCTTCAGGAAATAGCTCTTTATTAGTCTTTAGCTTTTCAACTCGGTACTTGATTAACTTAAGAAGCTCAATGCCTGAGTACAAAGATTCTAAGGCCATTTTCAAATGACTATCTTGCTTTAAGGTATCACTGTTTAACTGGTTAAGAAGCATTTCAGGAAAAACCATATTTTTTAGATTTTCAATCTGCTGCTTTTTACCATTATTTGTAACGCCAGTAATAGGGATTGTTTTTGGATTAGTCATTATGAGCTTAATTATTTTGAACTAGAGGTATAATACGGTTTGCCAAATCATCTAGTGCTTTTTGTCGCTCATCAAAGTAATCGTATCGGTTATATACCCCTTCAACCCCTTTAATCTTATGATTCAAACATCGTTCGGCTACATTATCAGGAACTCCTAATTGCGCCAAAAGACTACGACATGACCGCCTTAGATCGTGAATTATAAAGTATTCAATACCTTTACTACCTAAAATATTTGGGTATGGCTTTTTCTTGCTATCGACTTTTCGACCAAATATTTTAGCTAAAGCGTGATTAAGAGTATCATCGGAAATATAAGCTCTTCTTTTGCTTGCTCGCCTTGATGGAAATAGATAATCAGATCCACATGAGCGGACTTTTAGTTCTTCAAATAGTGGTATTAAGACTGAGGCTATAGGTATTTTTACAGCCACTTTTGTCTTACTTCTTGACTCTGGTAAAGACCAACTATTTTCTGAAAAATTAAATTCACTCCATTTTGCTGCTATAAGCTCACCTTTACGGACACCAATAGTTAGCAAGAGCACACATGCTATGTAATTATCTCTTGTAAAAATATGACTATATTCTTTAAAACAGTTAAAAATGATTTTTACTTCTTCTTCACTTAATATTCGTCTGCGGCTTTTTCCTGTGCCACCAGCATCTATTGCATCGAAAGCAGCCGCAGGGTTTTTTTCTGTACAATCTAATTTTATCGCATGTTTAAATAGCTGCTTACATAGAAGTAAAACCTTATTGGGAATTGATGGGCGCCCGCTATCCATAATTTTGTTGATTAGATTCTGTATATGTTTTGCTTTTACATCTTCTACCCTCAATCTTCCTATTTCGGGTTTAATTTCATTAGTAAAATATCTTAAGGGATAGCTAGGGTGCTTAAGATTCCTTTTCGCTCTCTCATACCAATTATCAAATAAGTCCGAGACAGTAATAATAGTCTTATTACTACTTTCAATACGTTTTTGTAATGGGTCTTTACCTTGCTTTACCATTTGTAAAATATTGCTAGCTACTAGCTTAGCATCTGCCAGCGATAGCTCAGGGAAGTGACCTCCAGCTAACGTCATAAAAGAACGTTTCCTATTTATTGTGTATCTAACTTCCCATGCACCGCCAGTTCTTGCTTTATTGGGCTTGATATATAACCCTGTGACAATTCGAACTCTTGCAGATGTCGTATTTTTTATCGCTAACTTTAACTCTTTTTGGTTCATTTAATTACCGTAAAGTGGTTACTAGAAGTTTTATTAAGTGGCTTCTAATTATTTTGGTTACCGTTTTGGTAACCACTTAGATACGCACAATAGACGACCAGTATGAACGGTAGAAAACAAAAAGCCTAGAAAAATCTAGGCTTTTTATGTGGTTACAAGAAAGTGAGTACAGGGTGAAATGCTACTCTATATTCTGAATTTGCTCACGCATTTGTTCAATCAACACTTTTAGCTCGACAGCGGCAGTCGTAATATCACTATTAATAGACTTAGATGCTAGTGTGTTTGCTTCACGATTAAATTCTTGCATCATAAAATCTAAACGGCGACCACATGCGCCCCCTTTTTTAAGGATTTTTTTAGTTTCTTTAACGTGAGACTTTAAGCGATCTAATTCTTCAGCCACGTCTTGTTTTTGCGCAAGATAAATGAGCTCTTGTTCAAGGCGTGACTCGTCAATATTAGCTGTTAAGTCTTCTAGTTTTTGAGCCAGTTTTTCACGCTGCCATTTAGCAATCTCTGGCATATGCGTTTCTACAATTTCTACTTGCTCCAAAATTGCATCAAGACGAGTTGCTATCATTTCTTCAAGGTTTGCACCTTCATCGCCACGTGCTGATTTAAAATCTTCTATTACTTGATCAAGGCCTACAATTAGCGCTGTATTAACGCTATCCATATCAAGTTCTTCAGCTTCCATAACACCAGGCCAGCGTAATATATCAACAGGGTTGATATCACCGTTACTTTGTTGTTGAACCCACTTAGCACTATTTATAAGTTGCTCAGCAAGCGCTTGGTTAATCGATAATTCACCAACATGAGCAGGGTTTGCTACAAATTTTAAAAAAACCTCAACTTTACCGCGTTGTAAGTGTTTGCGTAAACGCTCACGAATAACTGGCTCCATGCCACGAAATTGCTCTGGTGCGCGAATAAATGTTTCAAGGTAACGCTGGTTCACTGAACGAACTTCCCAAGTGCCAGTACCCCAATCGCCTTTTATTTCGCGACGCGCATAAGCTGTCATACTGTGGATCATGGATATTTTCCTAAATTTATAAATACAATATTACGATGATTATACCGTAACACTGCTTAAGCTCTAGGGAAAATTTAATACACTGAATATTTTGCATACAGCTATTTATTTAAATCAGCATGGTATCTATACCCACATACACTTATAATGTCGCAAATTCTGAATTAAGGGGATCGTCAATGCGTCCAAGCGAAAGAACACCTAACCAAATTAGACCTGTTACATTTACACGTAATTATACTTTGCATGCTGAAGGTTCAGTACTTGTTGAGTTTGGTAACACCAAAGTACTTTGTACAGCTACTGTTGAATCGGGCGTACCTCGTTTCATGAAAGGTCAGGGTAAAGGTTGGATCAATGCTGAATACGGTATGTTACCGCGAGCAACGCATACGCGTAATGCTCGAGAAGCTGCACGTGGTAAGCAGGGCGGTCGTACTATGGAAATTCAACGCTTAATTGCACGTGCACTTCGTGCTGCTGTTGATTTAAAAGCACTTGGCGAAAACACAATCACCATTGACTGTGATGTAATTCAAGCTGATGGTGGTACGCGTACTGCTTCTATAAGTGGTGCATGTGTTGCACTTGTTGATGCGCTAACGCATATGCGTGCCAAAGGTATGATTAATTCAAACCCACTTAAGCATATGATTGCGGCTATTTCAGTCGGTATATATAAAGGTCAAGCAATTAGCGATTTAGAATATATTGAAGATTCAGCAGCAGAGACTGATATGAACGTAATTTTAACCGAAACAGGTAAAATCATTGAAATTCAAGGTACAGCTGAAGGCGAACCTTTCTCGTTTGATGAGCTAGATGAGTTACTTACTTTAGCTAAACATTCTATTCGTGAAATCATTGACGTACAAAAGCAAGCATTAGCATAAATAGGTAGGCCACTAGATATGAAAGATTATCAAAAAGAGTTTATAGAATTTGCCCTAGAGAAGCAGGTATTAAAATTTGGTGAGTTTACTTTAAAGTCAGGGCGAATAAGTCCGTACTTTTTTAATGCAGGTTTATTTAATACAGGCCGTGATTTAGCGCGTTTAGGTCGATTTTATGCTGCTGCATTAGAAGACTCAGCGATAGAGTATGATGTATTATTTGGTCCTGCATATAAAGGTATCCCAATAGCGACAACAACAGCTGTTGCATTAGCTGATCACCATAATAAAGATGTACCGTACTGTTTTAACCGTAAAGAGAAAAAAGCACACGGTGAAGGTGGAACATTAGTTGGTTCAGAGCTCAATGGCAAAATAATGCTGGTTGATGATGTAATTACCGCAGGTACTGCTATTCGTGAATCAATGGAAATCATTGCCGAAAATGGTGCGGACCTTAGCGGTGTTTTGATCGCATTAGATCGCCAAGAAAAAGGTAAGGCCGAGTTATCAGCTATTCAAGAAGTTGAACGCGACTTTGGTACTAAAGTAATATCAATCGTAAAATTAGCTGATCTTATTAGTTACCTTGAAAATCAAGGGACGATGGACGAGCATTTAGCCTCAGTTAAAGCTTACCGTGATCAATACGGTGTAGCATAAATAAAAAGCCTCGCAGTGCGGGGCTTTATTTTGACCTTCATTTGTAGAGTTTATTAATGAAAGATGTATTAAAACCAAATGGCTTAGGCCTCAAACGTGTTTTCAAAGCAACTTATTGTTCCTACCTTGGCTTTAAAGCAGCATTTAAAGAAGAAGCCGCGTTTAGACAAGAGCTATTATTAAGCCTTATATTATTTCCCATTTCATTTTGGCTTGCTTCATCATTATTACATTGGGCGATATTGATCAGCTCACTGCTTATTATACTAATAGTTGAATTATTAAATTCTGCAATAGAAGCACTAACAGATCGGGTAAGTACAGAATTACATGTATTATCAGGTAGAGCCAAAGATATGGGATCTGCAGCTGTAACGCTCTCACTAACGATCGTATTGATCATTTGGGGTGTAAGCCTTTATATGAAGATCGTTTAGCTTTACTTTAAATATAAAAAGAGTTAAAACGCCTTTTGTTGTTAATAACTTGCTAGTTATGTTGTGTTTTTGACGTGTTTAGCTTAAATACTCACCGAACAGTGTGTTATTTCAAGTTTTCTTCAAAAAAGGGTTGATCTGTTTTCGGATCTCCCTATAATGCGACCCCACTGAGACGGGAAACGCCAA
>NZ_AUTQ01000001.1 GCF_000498095.1 Pseudoalteromonas sp. TB64 | reverse complement strand
CGGCAGCCGTACAATGAGCTATTCATACAAAGGTGAAAACTACTTTACTACTTACAGCCCTGCATCACAGGGAAAAGACTGCTATAGCTTTAAACAAAAAACTATCAGTAATGGTGGCAAAGTTCAAACAGGTACATTTTGTAGAGGTCCGCAACCAAATCACCTTACTCCTACAGTCACTAAGCAAAATACAAATTCTGCCATTACAGGCAAGCATAACTTAAAGCTAGAAGCATGGGCTGATAACTGGTTTACAGCCTACATTGGCGAGCAGTTACTTGTTGAAGATTCTGTGCCTATAACCACAGAGCGTTCATTTAATGCCGAAAGCATTACGTTTTCTGCAAACTACCCTATTGAGCTTAATTTAATAATTAAAGACTTTAAGCAAAACGACACTGGGCTTGAATACATCGGTGCTAAAAATCAGCAAGTGGGTGATGGCGGTTTTATTATGCAACTTACCGACACCGATACAAATAAAGTAGTTGCCGTTAGCGATCAAAGCTTTAAATGCGAAATACTTCACAAAGCGCCACTTAACAAATTATGCGAAAGCGAATCAAATCCAGTCGCGGGCGAAGGCGTTTGTACGTTTATGTCAAAAGAAGCGCCAACTAACTGGCTGCAAAGTAACTTTGATAACGCAAACTGGGCTAATGCAGTAGAGCACAACTTTGCCGATGTAGGACCAAAAGATGGTTACGACGATATTAACTGGGATGAAAATGCAAAGTTCATATGGGGCGAAGACTTAGAAACCGACAACACCCTTATTTGTAAAGCAACTATTGAGCAACCTCAATAAACAAAAAGGTCAACCGCCTCAATAAAAGGTAGTAATTATGTATTTTTTAAAAAAATTAAAATGGCTAATGCTAGCGTGTATTTTAACAAGTATGAGCGCTCAAGTGAGCGCCCATGTATTAAAAAACACAACAGCCCAAGTAATTTTAAGAGACGGGCAAGTTGAGGTTAAAGTATTAACTAATGCTGAGCATTTAACTTCAGCGCTGCAAAGCGAGCAAGCATGGCTTATGGGCGATATTGATAAGCTTATGCCTACAAACTTAAGTGCAGAGCAACAAGAAGAGTTTGTAAAAAATGCACTTAAACAAAAAACGAGCTTACGTGTAAATCAGCAAGTTATCGTGTTTGAACGCGTCGCTTTTACCACCAGCAACAACGAAGCGCACGACCTAGAAATTGTTTTTCAAGCGAAGCACACATTTACAACAGTAGATGAGCTTGCCATATCGTTCCCTAAAAGTTTAGGTGCAGTACACGCAAGCTTTGTAAAACCACAATATAAGTTACTGGGTGCTGACGATACCGCAAAAATAAAGTTCTAGTCCAAATATCAACATACCTAAAAAGCTTACTCAAAAAGGATTTTAGTAAGCAACTCCCTAAATACGCTAATTGTAGGCACATAATCAATATGCAATACTGCTTGGTACGTTAACGTCATGATTTTTACTATTTGCCAATCAGTGAAATTAATACATAAATTCTTTTTAGCTTTTTTTATCACTAATATCGCCCTTGTTGGGCTTATGTTTGTGTTTATATACATGACCTTTTCGTCAGGGTTTAACGACTTTGTTGAACAAGAAGAAACAAAGCATGTAGCAATGGTTAAGCAGCAACTTATTGAGCTTTATAGCGAATTAGGCAGTTGGCAACCCATTACGCAAAACACACAATTATGGCGCTCTATTGTAGAGCCACAAAAAAAGCCAGGCGAGCCTAAAACGAATAAACACACAAGCACCCCACCCAAACCAAATAGCAGCAATGCAACGCCCTCTTTATTGTGGGTACACTTACCTGCAGGTTCCCTTAAAACAGGGCAACGTATAAGTTTATATGATCAAAATAAAAAGGTTGTTGTTGGTAGAGCTAATTTAAACGACAACCCACATATAGAGCCTATTTTATTAAACAATAACGTTATAGGCTGGATAGGTTTAGTCCCTTCAAAACTTGTGCAAAGTAGCCCAGCAAAAGCATTTTTAGCAGCGCAATTTCATAACTATTTTATGATCACGTTACTCGTTATTGTGCTCGCATTTATTATGGCTATTGTGTTATCTCGCCATTTAATAAAACCAATAAAGCAAATAGTAACTGGCACCGATGAGTTAACAAACGGAAATTTTGCCAGCAGAATAATCCCCTCTAGTAAAGATGAGCTAGGTACTCTATCCAACAATTTTAACGCCTTAGCCCACACGCTTGAGCAAAACCAACAAATGCGGTTTCAATGGGTGTCAGACACATCCCACGAATTAAGAACCCCACTTACCGTACTACGATCGCACTTGTTAGCTGTGCAAGATGGTGTATTTACAGCCGACACAAAGCGCATTAATTTACTCATAAACCAAGTAGATAACTTAAGTCACATTGTTGACGACCTAGCCCAACTAGCACAAACAGATAGCGTTAATTTAACCTATAACAATACGCGCATTGATTTAATTACTATTTTTGAGCAATCAATTGAAAACTACACCGCTCGCTTTAAAGAGCGTGAATTAAATGTAGATAGCAAAAGCTTAGCCAAAGCCGGTAAATGTATAATAAATGGCGATAAAGAACGCCTTGTACAATTATTTTCAAACCTGTTAGAAAATACCTGCAGATACACGCATAAAGGCGGGCAAGTAATAATACTTGCCAACAAAACACCCAATAACATTGAGCTTATTTTACAAGACTCAGCCCCAAGTGTTTTACCAAACGACTTACAAAAATTGTTTGAGCGTTTTTATCGCGTTGAAAAATCTCGAAGCCGAGAGCACGGCGGCTCAGGCTTAGGACTTGCACTTTGCAAACAAATAGTAGAGGCACATGGCGGTCAAATATCGTTGCACAACTCACCACTTGGTGGGCTAGAAGTTAAAATAACGCTGGCACTTTTAGGTTAAAATAATGGCATCACAAAAAATACTTATTGTTGAAGACGAAGAAAACATTGCAGAGGTACTTATTGCCTATGCTAAGCAACAAAATTACGAAACTGAGCACTTTAATAGTGGCAAAGGTGTAGTTAGTTTTGTAAAACAAAACGTTGTAGATTTAATACTTCTTGATTTAATGCTGCCAGATGTTGATGGCACAGAGCTATGTAAGCAAATTAGAGCCTTTTCAAGTGTGCCTATTATTATGCTTACCGCAAAAAGTGAAGAAATAGACCGCTTACTGGGTTTAGAGCTCGGCGCCGATGACTACATATGCAAACCCTTCAGCCCCAAAGAAGTTATAGCACGCATAAAAGCCGTACTAAGAAGAACCAGCCAGCCTAAAGCCAACATCATCAATCATAATAATTTTCAATTACACAAAGACGATTACGAAGCACGCCTAAACGGCAAAAGTATTGGCTTTACCGCCGTCGAGTTTAAAATATTTTTATTATTTATAAGCCACGTAGGTCGTGTTTTTACCCGCGAAGATATTATTAATAACGTATATAGCGACACAGCCGACATATCCGATCGCAACATTGATACACACATTAAAAATATACGAAAAAAGATTAACGACGTTCAAGCAGGGCTAAACCCAATAGCTGCGGTTTATAGTGTGGGTTATAAGTTTAAAGAGTAGGTTTACTTATTCAAATAAAGCTAACATGACGAAAAAGCGCGATATAAATCGCGCTTTTATTTTAATCACTAACCTGAACACTCATAACTAAAGATTAATAGCAGAGCAGTCGTTGGGTTTCGTTTCACTCAACCCAATCTACGTAAATAGACTTAAAGCCCTAAGCCTGCCATAAAATCATCATCGTTATCGTCTTGATCTACTGCGGTAGATACTTTTTCTTTATCAGCTTTCTTTTTAGCTTCATCCGCAATTATGTCGTCTGGATCAATTGCTTCTGCAATATCAAAGTCATGTAATTTAATAAACTCCGTTTTATCCATTGCTAATTCCAAGTAAAAAATATTTTGTTTACTTGTGGTGAATGTTACGCGGCGGGCTTGTGGTCGATCCATCGTGGTATCTACCGATATTTGCACTTGTTTGTTTATTGCCATCATTTTTGGCTGGTTTTGCGTAATCGAGGTATGTAACTGCTCGCGCACTTTAGACGTAAAGTCGCCAACAATTTGGTTCATTAACTCGCCTAATACGTTTGATACGTCGTCTGATAAATGGCTATGCGCTATTTCATCTTCTGGCATCCCCATGTTGCGCATGTAATCGCCATAAATTTCCATCGCCGCTTGCGAAGTAAAGTTGGTAATTACGAGCCCTGTAAACCC